>CAXSES010000018.1:0-14195 GCA_964236225.1 uncultured Acetobacteraceae bacterium | reverse complement strand
CTGCCGCGGCACCGGCCGCGCCCTGTCGCGTCGTGGCCTCGCCCGCGCCCTGTTGGGTCGTGGCACCGGCCCGGGCCTCGCGGGGCGCGGCGTCGCCAGGTGCCGCGCCGTCCCGGGCCGCCCGCGGTTCCGCGAACGACCCGGCACCGTCCCGCGGCGCGCCCAGCCACTGCAATACGCCCGCGCCGGCCGCCGTGAGCAGCGCCAGCGCGGCCCAGGCTGTTCCAAGGCCTTTCCAGCTCAGCCGGCCGCGCCGCGAGGGCGAGGCCGGGCGGCCCGGTTCGGCTCCGTCATCGGAGGGCACGGCGAATCCCTGTGCCGCCCAGGGGTTCAGTGCGCCGAGACGTGGCGCTGCTGCTCCATCGCGCGCACCAGGGTCAGGCCCTGCTGGAGCTGGAAGTCGGTGTCCGGCTTGGTCGGATCGAACTTGGCGAAGTTCTCCGGCGGCAGCTTCGGGATCGAGGCCGCCACCTCGGGCAGGTCGCTGCGCGGCGCCGGCGGCGTGGTCGGGCTCGACGCGCCCTCGTTCTTCAGCGCGTGGTTCAGGTCGGCCTCGTGGTCGGGGAGGAAGCGCGTCTCCTCGTCGCGGGTCTCGGCGACGGGGACGTCGGGCGCGATGCCCAGGCCCTGGATCGAGCGGCCCGACGGCGTGTAGTAGCGCGCCGTGGTCAGGCGGATCGCGCCGTCGCCCTGCTTCATCGGGATCACCGTCTGCACCGAGCCCTTGCCGAAGGAGCGCGTGCCCTCGATCACCGCGCGCTGGTGGTCCTGCAGCGCGCCGGCGACGATCTCTGAGGCCGACGCCGAGCCGCCGTTGATCAGCACGACCATCGGCACGCCGGCGACGAGGTCGGTGCCGCGCGCGTTCCAGCGCTGGCTGTCCTCGGAGTGGCGCGCGCGGGTGGAGACGATCTCGCCGTCGGGGATGAAGTCGTCGCACACGTCCACCGCCTGGTCGAGCAGGCCGCCCGGGTTGTTGCGCAGGTCGAGGATGAAGCCCTTGAGCGAGCCGCCGGCCTGCGCCTTGAGCTTGGTGATCGCCGAGCGCAGGCCCGGGTCGGTCTGCTCGTTGAACGAGGCGAGGCGCACGTAGCCCACGCCGTCGTACATCGCGGACTTGACCACCTGGACCTTGATGATCTCGCGCTGCATGGACACGTCGAGCGGCTTCTCCGTGCCCTCGCGCTTGATCAGCAGCTTGATGGTCGAGCCGGGCGGGCCGCGCATCCTGTCCACCGCGTCGTTCAGCGACAGGCCCTGCACGCTCATGTTGTCGAGCGACAGGATCAGGTCGCCCGACTTCATCCCCGCGCGCGAGGCCGGGGTGTCGTCGATCGGCGAGATGACCTTGATGATGCCGTTGTCCTGCGTGACCTCCAGCCCGAGGCCGCCGAACTCGCCTCGGGTCTGCACCTGCATGTCGCGGAACTGCTTGGCCGTCATGTAGGAGCTGTGCGGGTCGAGCCCGGTCAGCATGCCGTTGAGAGAGTTGTCGACCAGGTCGCGGTCCGTCACCGGCTCGACGTAGTCGGCGCGCACGCGCTCGAACACGTCGCCGAACAGGGTCAGCAGCTTGTAGGTGTCGGCGCGCGAGGTCTCCTGCGCCCAGGCCAGCGGGAAGCCGAAATGCCCCGCCAGCACGCCGGAGGCGGGCAGCGCCGCGACGCCGGCTGCGAAGGCGGCGCCGGCCAGAAGGCCGCTGCGGATGTTCATGCCCAAACTCTCCCTGTGTGCCGCGCCGCCGGGGTGCCCGGCGCAGCCTCGTCCTTGCCGCGCCCGCGACGCAACCGCTGTCCATCAGATGTAGACCCGGGCGGATTACGCGAGATCAGCCGCCGGATTACAATCCAACCCGGGCCGCGACGGAAGGGGCCTCGTGCGGCGGCCGGCCAGGAAGCAAGACTGGGCTCCCCCTCCGCCTGCCATTCCAACGACCCAAGAGGGTCGTCGGAACCTTCGGCAGGCTACCCCTCCGCTGCCCATTCCAATGGCCCAAGCGGGCCACTGGAACCTTCGGGCAGCTTCGCCCAGGCCCGCCAGGAGCAGGCCCCCTCATCTGGCCCCTGGATCGGCGCAACTTATACCAACGGCCCTAGGTCGTGACCTGTCAGGAAAGGAAGGCCAGGGGCTCTGCCCCCATGCCTCGAAGCGGGACCCCGCCAAAGGCTCGCCTTTGGAAACCAACACTTAAGTTGCGCCGGGTCCAGGGGCGGCTCGCCCCTGGCGGGTCTGGGCAGAGCCCAGCCTTGTTTCCTATCCCCCACCCCGCAGGAACGGCGCCGGGTCCACCGGCTGCCCGCCCCGGCGCAGCTCCAGCGACAGCGTGGGCGCCGTGCCCGCCTGCGCCGGGTCCCACTCGGTCATCACCCCCACCGGCTCGCCACGCTGCACCGCGCGGCCCGGCGCCACGTCCAGCCGCCCGAGCCCGGACAGCACCGCGTGGAAGCCCGCGCCGCAATCCACGATCGCCAGCTTGCCGTAGGAGCGGAACGGGGCGGCGAACACCACCCGCCCGGCGCAGGGCGAGACCACGCGCGCGCCGGGCGGCGGCCGGTACGACAGCCCGGTGGCCGGGCCGGCGTCGGTGGCCGCGCCCCAGCCCCGCACGATCCCGCCGGCCACCGGCACGACCATGGCCGCGCCGGACACGGCCGCGCCGGACATGGCCGACACAGGACCGGGCCGAACCGGGCCTGCGGAGGGCGCAGACAGTCCCGGGCCAGCGGGACGGGCCAGCGCGGCCTGGCGGCGATGCGCCTCCTCCGCCTCTGCGTCGCGGCGCTCGCGCTCGTCGCGCGCGGCGTCCTCGCGGGCGCGCGCCTCGGCCGCGCGGCGCTCGGCCTCGATCCGAGCCAGGGCCTCGCGCAGGGTGGAGGCGTGCGCGGCGTCGGCGGCGGCGTCGCGCGCGGCCTGCGCGCCAGCGTCCTCCGCGGAGCGCTCCGCGTCGCGCGCTCCCGCGATCTGCCGATCGAGCGCCGCCGCCTGCCCGGCCTGCGCAATGCGGGCGGCGTCGAGTCGCACCGTCTCGTCGCGCTGCAGGCCGGCGAGCGAGGCCAGCTCGGCCTGCTCGGCGCGCAGGGCGGCGGCTTGGCGCTGCAGCTCCGCCGCCAGGCCGCGCACCACCAGCAGCCCGGTGAGCGCGCGCTCCGGGGCCGCCGGCGCGGCCAGCAGCGTCTCCGCCGGATACAGCGACAGCCGCTCGATCAGCGGCAGCAGCGGCGCGAGGTCGGCGGCCCTGGCGCGCAGCCGCGCCTCCGCCTCGGCGCGACGCCCGGCGAGGGCCGCGACCCGGGCGCTGGCGTCCGCCTCGCCCTCCTCTGTGGTGCGAAGCTGGGCGGCCGCGGCGGCGCGGGCCTGCCCGAGCCTGGCCTGCGCGGCGGCGGCGGCCTCGGCGTGCGCGGCCGCCTCGCGACCGGCGGCGAGGCGCTCGGCGCGGTGCCGCTCGAGGCCTTCCAGATCGTGCGGCACCGGCGAGGCCGCGCCGACAACCAGGAGCAGGGTCGCAGCGCCCGTCCGGGCGACGCCCCGGCGTTCCCGCCCCCATCCCCGGCCGATCACCGACGGCGTCCGGATCAGCCCCGCAGCAGCGAGCGGCCGGTCATCTCCGCAGGGCGCGCCAGCCCCATCAGGTCGAGCAGCGTCGGCGCCAAGTCGGCCAGCCGCCCGTCGCGCAGCCCCTCGCGCCGCGGCAGCTCGTCCGCCCGGGCGCCCGCCCCTGAAGACCCGCCCGTGGGCCGCTCGTCCGGCGGGAGGCCATCCGACGGCAATCCGGGCGCCGACAGCACCACCGGCACCCGGTTCGTGGTGTGCGCCGTGTAGGGTCCGCCGGTCTCCGGGTCGCGCATCGTCTCCGCGTTGCCATGGTCCGCCGTGACCAGCAGCGCCCCGCCGCGCCGCCCGATCGCCTCGGCGATGCGCCCGAGCCCCGCGTCCACCGCCTCGATCGCGCGCACGGTGGCGGCGAGGTTGCCGGTGTGGCCGACCATGTCGGGATTGGCGAAGTTCAGCACGATCAGGTCGTAGGCCGCGCCGTCGATCGCCTGCACCGCGCGCTCCGCAAGCTCGGGGGCGGACATCTCCGGCTGCAGGTCGTAGGTCGCGACCCGGGGCGAGGGCACCATCACCCTGTCCTCGCCCGCGAGCGGGATCTCGATGCCGCCGTTGAGGAAGTAGGTGACGTGCGGGTACTTCTCCGTCTCCGCCATGCGGAGCTGGCGCCGCCCGGCGGCGGCCACCACCTGGCCCAGCAGGTTGCTCATGCCCTGCGGCGGGAACAGCGCGTCGAGCTGGGCGGCGAGGTCGTCGCTGTAGCGCGTCATCCCGGCGGCGGCGGCCAGCACCGGGGGGCGGGCGTCTCTGGGGAACCCCTCGAAATACGGGTCCACGATCGCCGCCAGCAGCTCGCGCACCCGGTCGGCGCGGAAGTTGAAGCACAGCACCCCGTCGCCGTCGCGCATCCCCGCGTAGCCGCCGATCACGGCCGGCACGACGAACTCGTCGCCGACGCCCTCGGCGTAGGCCGCGTCGATCACCGCCAGCGGGTCGGCGAATCGCGGGCCCTCGCCGGCCACGATCGCGTCGTAGGCCCTGGCCACCCTGTCCCAGCGGCGGTCGCGGTCCATGGCGAAGTAGCGTCCCGTCACGCTGGCCACCGCGACCCCGGGCGGCAACGCCCCTACCAGGGCCGCGAGGAACCCCCGCCCGCTGTCCGGCGCGGTGTCGCGGCCGTCCGAAAAGGCGTGCAGCACCGTGGGCACCCCCGCCCGCGCGAGGATACGCGCCAGGCCGACGGCGTGCGCCTGGTGGGCGTGGACGCCGCCTTCCGAGACCAGCCCCATCAGGTGGCAGGTGCCGCCCGACGCGCGCAGCCGCTCGATCAGGGTGCGCAGCGCCGGCGCCGCCTCCAGGCTGCCATCCGCGACCGCCGCCGAGATGCGCGGCAGTTCCTGGCCCACGATGCGGCCGGCGCCGATGTTGAGGTGGCCGACCTCGGAGTTGCCCATCTGCCCGTCCGGCAGCCCCACGTCGGCGCCGCTGGTGCGCAGGAACGCCCGCGGCCCGTGCGCCCACAGGCGGTCGAACACCGGGGTGTGCGCCTGGCGCACGGCGTTGTCGGCTTCCTCCTCGCGCCAGCCGAAGCCGTCGAGGATGACCAGCATCACGGGGCGCAGGGATTGGCGGGCCATGATGCCGGAGTAGCGCGAAGCCGCCGCCGGCACCACCGCCAACACCGCGCGCCCTGCGGTCAGGTCCCGGGCGCGGTCTCGGAGTCCTGCCGGCCGCTGTCGGGCGAGCCCTTGGCGTCCTGGTCCCCGGCCTCGTCGCCGTGGGGAACGCCGGCGACCTCGTCCCCGCGCTCGTCCTCGATGTCGGACTGGGTCTGCTTGCCGGACATCGCGGGACTCCCTGGTTGCCGGGGGGCGAACGGGGCGGGGGCGGGGGGAGTTGCGCGAAGACAAGGAAGCAAGGCCAGGGGCGCTGCCCCTGGACCCCGCCAGGGGGAGCCCCCCTGGACCGGCTTCATGGGGGCACACGTCTGCAAACCGCCATCCAGCCATCCTACCTTGTCAGGCCAGCCGCTGGTGTTCGCTGCTAAAGTTGAATCCGCCGATCCTGATTGCGCGTCGGGGCGTTCATCATTGCGCGCCGCTACACCTGAAGCCATGCAACCGTTCATCCAAGCTTCATGCGGCTCGCGCAGCCCGGTCATAGTAAAGCACCGGCACGGCGGATCGACGCGCGCCGACACATCCGGATGATGTCATGACCAGGCCAGACCTTCTCGTTCGCGCGGCGGTCGCCACCCTGCTGGCGATCGCGGCATTCGCCTGCGTGCCCCGCGCGCGCGCCCAGCAGGTGGGCGTGCCGCCGCCGCCGCTGCCGACCGGGCAGCTCATCACGCCGTCCGCAGCACCCGGCGCCATCTTCCAGAGCCTCAACCCCGACCAGCCCTCGGCGCCGGACTACCTCGCCGGCCAGGCGATCCGCACGCTGCTCAGCCCGGACCGCAAGACCTTGCTGGTGATGACCAGCGGCTACAATGGCGTGGCCAACGGCGACGGCTCGCTCAACGCGCAAGTCTCGAGCGAGTACCTGTTCGTCTACGACGTCTCGTCGCACGCGCCGGTCCGCACCCAGGTGCTGAAGGTCCTGCAAACCTTCGAGGGCCTCGCCTTCTCGCCGGACGGAACGCGGTTCTACGTCGGCGGCGGCGGCGCCGACGACGTCTACACCTACGCCGACGCCGGTGGCACCTGGACGCTTGCCGCAGCGCCGGTGCAGCTCAACCACGACCTGGCCAACGGCAACAACAAGTATCCCAGCACCTCCGGCCTCGCCGTCAGCGGCGACGGAACCAAGCTGCTGGTCGCGAACATGTACAACGACAGCGTGTCGATGGTGCGCACCGGCGACAACACCCTGCTCGGCGAGCTCGACCTGCGCCCGGGCATCATCGACCCGGCGCAGTCCGGCGTGGCCGGCGGCGAAACGCCGTTCGACGTCGTCATCCACGGGACCACCGCCTATGTCAGCAGCCTGCGCGACCGCGAGGTCGACGTGCTGGACATCTCCGGCGACGTGCCCGTGCTGAGCGCGCGCATCCCGGTGCCCGGCACGCCGAACCGCATGCTGCTCGACCCGTCGGGACGCCTGCTCTACGTCGCCGCCGACAACGAGGACGGCGTCGAGGTCATCGACACCGCCGCGCGCAGGATCGTCGAGACGATCGACGTCGGCATCCCGCGGGTCCTGTCGCCGTCGCGCGAGCGCTACCGGGGCGCCGCGCCCAACGCGCTGTCGCTGTCGGAGGACGGCCGTACCCTCTACGTCTCGGAAGGCGGCCTGAACGCGATCGCCGTCGTGTCCGTGGCACCCGACCGGCCGCATGCCGTGCAGGGCTTCCTGCCCACCGGCTTCTATCCGAACGACGTCGCCGTGGCCGGCGGCTGGCTCTACGCCGTCAACAGCAAGAGCGACTCCGGGCCCAACCCCGGCTACTGCCCGGGCCTCACCAGCTTCTTCCCCGGGGCGTCGTGGGTCGCGAACTGCACCGTGAACCAGAACGTGTTCCACCTGGAGCATGCCGGGTTCCTGGCCGAGCCGGTGCCGAGCTTTCCCGAGCTTGCCCGCCTGACCCTGCAGGTCGCGGTCAACAACGGCATCGTCCGGCGCGTCGATCCGCGCGACGCCGCGGTGATGGCGGCACTGCGCCAGCGCATCCGCCACGTCATCTACATCGTCAAGGAGAACCGCACCTACGATCAGGTGCTGGGCGACCTGGGCCGCGGCAACGGCGATGCGGCGCTGACCGAGTTCGGCTGGAGCATGACTCCCAACCTCCATGCGATCGCCAGCAGCTTCGTCGACCTCGACAACTTCGAGACGCCGGCCGAGGTCAGCGGCAACGGCTGGCAGTGGTCGGTGGCGGCGCGCGAGTCCGACTTCAACGAGAAGACGGTGCCGCTGGCCTACTCGCCGCGCCCCACCAACGGCATCGCCGAGGACGAAGGCCAGACCCGCGGCATCGACATCGGCATCCCCACCCTGGCCGGCCGGATGGCGGCCGACCCGGCCTATCCGAACGACCCGAACCTGCTGCCCGGCACCAACGACGAGGTGGCGCCGGACGGCCCGCTGGACGACGAGGGCGCGCTCGCCACCCGGCAGCACGGCTACCTGTGGAACTCGGCCCTTGCCGCCGGCCTCACCGTGCGCAACTACGGCTTCTACGCCGACCAGAACCGGCTGGGCTCGAACCCGTCCAACTTCGGCCGGCCCGACACGCAGATCCCCGAGGACGTGACGCCCTACGCCGACCGGGTGGTGATGGGCATTACCAGCAACCCGGTGCTGGGCCCGCTCACCGACCCGTACTTCCGCGGCACCGACAACGCTTACCCCGACTATGCCCGCTATGCCGAATGGAAGCGCGAGTTCGACGGGTTCGTGGCGAACGGCAGCCTGCCGAACCTGAGCCTAGTGCGCCTGCCGCACGACCACACTGGCAACTTCTCCAACGCCGTCCTCGGCGTCGACACGCCGGAAACGCAGGAGGCGGACAACGACTATGCGGTGGGCCTGATCGCGCAGGCCGTGGCCGGCAGCCGCTACAAGGACGACACGCTCATCTTCGCGGTCGAGGACGACGCGCAGGATGGGCCGGACCACGTCGACAGCCACCGCACCACCGCCTACGTCATCGGGCCCTATGTGAAGCGGAACGCGGTGGTCTCGACCCGCTACTCCACCGTGAACATGCTGCGCACCATCGAGGACGTGCTCGGCATCGACCACCTCAACATCAACGACGCCTTCCAGCCGCCGATGACCGACGTGTTCGACCTCGGCCGGAAGGACTGGAGCTTCACGGCGCGCCCGTCCAACTATCTGTGCTCGACGCAGCTGCCGGTCACCTGCGCCGGCGCGGCGCTGCGGCCGAGGCACTCCGGCGCGTGGTGGGCCAGGCAGACGGCGGGCATGGACGTCGACAACATCGACAGCGCCGACCCGGCGCGGTTCAACCGAATCATGTGGCGCGGCCTGCTCGGGGACGCGATGCCGTATCCGGTGGTCCGGAGCGGGAAGGACCTGACGCCGGTGCCGAACGCCAGGCCCGGTCAAAAGGGGCAGAGGGCTCATCTGCGTAAAACTGCACGGTAGCGTATTGCACGCAATGTCGAGGGGTAACCTGACCAGGGTTTTCGCATCAAGCGTTGTGCATATGGTCGAGGGTGTTGGCGAGCACTCGCACGTCCAGCATTGCGTCGCGCATGGTGTGGCGGACGGAGTTTCTGCCTGTGACGATGCGGATGGCGTTGAGCGCCAGACGCTTGAGGCTCGCGCGGTTGCGCGGGCCGTGGTCGCGCCGCACGCGCGATGCGTCCTCGCCCATGGTCACGTCGAGAACCCAGTGCAGGGTGTTCTCCACGGCCCAGTGACCGCGCGACAGGGCGAGCAGGCGCTCGGGCGCATGGGCGTGTGCGAGCAGGCAGGGCTGGCGGTGTGTCGTGGTGGCGCCGGTCTGCTTGCAGGTGCGGGTGCGCTCCAGGCGGCCGATGGCGGCAAGGCCGGGCCAGCCGTGGTGGCCAGAACTAACGGACGAGGCGTTTTGTACGCATAGGGGGACGGAGCGGGAACATCATGCGGCGGCCTGCAGGGTGTCCGGGGGTGCGCGCAACGGCCTCAATCCGTCGCTGGTTCCCGACGCCCGCTGCTCGGCGCCCCAGATGTAGTCGCCGGTCAGGTTCACGTGCTCCCACCCGAGCGGCGACAGGTGGGCCAGCAGGTGGTCCGGCACCGCCTCTGTTTGGCGGAGCGCGGCGACGGCGCGTTCGAGGTAGCGCGTGTTCCACACGATGATGGCGGTGACGAGCAGGTTCAGCCCGGACGCCCGGTGCTGCTGGTTCTCGTAGGTGCGGTCGCGTATCTCGCCCAGCCGGTGGATGAAGACCGCGCGGGCCAAGCTGTTGCGGGTCTCTCCCTTGTTGAGTTCCTGGCCGGCCTCGCGCCGCAGCTCCGGGTCGTCGATCCAGTCCAGGGTGAACAGCGTGCGCTCCAGCCGGCCCAGCTCGCGCAGGGCGGCGGCAACGCCGTTCTGCCGCGGGTAGGAGGCGAGCTGGCCCATGACGAGCGACGCGGTGACGGTGCCGGTTCGGATGCTGGCGACGACCCGCAGGATGTTCTGCCAGTGGGCGCGGATCAGGGCCACGTTGACGCGCCTGGCGATCATCGGCTTCAGCGGCGGGTGGTCCGAGGGCTTGCCGAAGCTGTAGAGGCGGCGGTGCTTCAGGTCCGGGATGCGCGGCGCGAACTGGAAGCCCAGCATGGTGCAAGGGGCGAAGACGTGGTCCGAGTCCCCGCCGCCGTCGGTGTGGTGCGAGCGCGTGTCGCCACCTTGTGGCTTGGCCTCGAGCGTGCCGGTGGTGTTCGACGCATGCACCCAGCGCACCGCGTTGGCGGCCGAGACGCCGAAGCGTTCGGCTGCGGCACGCCGGGAGAGTCGGCCAGCGACGGCACCGACCAGCCTGGACCGAAGATCAACGGCAAAGCGGCTTGCCCATGCATGCTGGTCCCCTGTCCAGCCTGCATGGTCAATCACACCCCGCCCGCGTCGGGGAAGTCCCAACGATTCATACCGGTCAGGTCACGCTCTAGGGCAACCGCGCCCGCATCCCCGGTTCATGCAACACGGCAGCGCCATGCGCGTTGGAATGTTCAGCCCAGTCAATGAGAAGCCCGCCGCTGGCCAAACCAAGCCCTTGAGATTTGGCGCCCGCACCGCCAATCTGGACCCGCCAGAAACGCCGTGCCAGCGCCGTCCGTGCCGTGCAACCGGAACTCATAAGGCGGGCCGTCTTGCCCTTCGCGTTCAACCTGACCCTTGACCCGGACACCTCGCTCGCCATCGAGCGCGTCTACGCTGGTCTCGCCACACTCGACATTCCCGAGCAAGACCTGGTCACGCAGTACGGCCCGTGCGTCACCATCCTGGTCGTGGAGGACCGAGTCCGCGCGGACGTGCTAGTGGAGGTGCTCAAGTGGAAGCTGCCCGGCATGGGCGCGCTGCCCGCCGACTTCACCGAGCCGTGCATCATCCCCGGCATGCCGCCGACGCTCAGCCTGCGGGTGCGGCCGACCGATGCCCTGCTCGCCCTGCACCACGCCGTCTTCATGGAGCTGCCGGAGGAGGAGGTGGGCCTGCACTACCGCCCGGCCTACTGGCAGCCGCACCTGAAGCTGTCGAACTTCCGCGGCGACCGTGCCGCAGCGACGGCGCTGCTGGCGCAGGTAGCGTCGCGGTGGCGGAAGCTGAATGGGATCCTGACGCACCTAGAGCTGGTGCAGTATCCGCCGGTGCAGGCGATCTGGCAGGC
Source organism: uncultured Acetobacteraceae bacterium (assembly GCA_964236225.1). Lineage (GTDB taxonomy): Bacteria > Pseudomonadota > Alphaproteobacteria > Acetobacterales > Acetobacteraceae > CAXSEF01. The sequence continues at coordinate 3,321 of CAXSES010000018.1, read as the reverse complement.
GCCGCTGCGGGTGATGCCCGTTGAACCCAGGGGCCTGTTGGGGCTGAATGCCGCACTGCCAAACAGGAGCGCGCGGTGGACCTGACGCCCTACCAGATCACGAGCGCCCCGTTCTACCACCCCGCTGCGAACGAGGGGCAGGTGTTCGCCGCCGCCGCCGCCAGCCGGCTGCCGATCATGCTCAAAGGCCCGACCGGCTGCGGCAAGACGCGCTTCGTCGAGCACATGGCCTGGCAGTTGCAGCGCCCGCTGATCACCGTTGCCTGCCACGAGGACATGACGGCCGCCGACCTGTCCGGCCGCCACCTGCTGACGGCCGACGGCACCGTGTGGCAGGACGGCCCCTTGACGGCGGCGGTGCGGCACGGGGCGATCTGCTACCTTGATGAGGTCGTCGAGGCCCGGCAGGACACCACAGTCGTCATCCACCCGCTGGCCGACAACCGCCGGGTGCTGCCGCTGGACCGCAAGGGGGAGCTGGTGGTGGCGCACCCGGACTTCCTGCTCGTGGTCTCCTACAACCCCGGCTACCAGAGCGCGGTGAAGGACCTCAAGGAGTCCACCAAGCAGCGCTTCGTCGCCATCGACTTCACCTACCCCGCACATGACGCCGAGGCCGCCATCGTTATGCAGGAGGCCGCCGTGGATGCCCGCACCGCCGCCAGCCTGGTCGGCGTTGCCACGGGCACGCGCAACCTGCGCGGGCGTGGGCTGAGCGAGGGGGCGTCCACGCGCATGATCGTCCATGCCGGGCGGCTGATCGCGGCGGGCATCCCGGCGGATGCGGCGCTGCGGGCCAGCGTGGTGCTGCCGCTGACCGACGATGCCGACATGCGCGAGGCGCTGGAGGCGGTGATCGCGGCCCGTGCTGCGTAAGCGGGGTTGCGAGAGGCGGCCTGCGTGAGCGCCTCCGTCCTGCAGTCCGGCGCTGTCACGGCCGTGGACGAGGTGCGCCGGCTGGTGCGCGACCGGGAGGTGCTGCGGCCCCCCTTCATGCTGGCCTGGCCGCGCCTGGCGCACGCCGATGCGGCGCTGATCGAAGAGTGGGCCGGCGCGACGCTTGGTCTGTTGCGGGTCAATGCCGGCCCGTCCTGCATCGCCGCGTTTTGGCAGGCGAGCGCGGCGGCCGGGCCGCGGCGGTTGCAGCCGGTCCTGGTGGGCGGGCGGGCTGCCGCAGACATCTGCTGCCATGCCGGGGCGCGGGCGGCGCTCGCGTGCCTGGAGGCGATGCCGACCGCGACACGGCTGACCGCGGGTGACACGGCCGCCTGGTGGCGCGGCCTGGACCGTCTGGCGCGGGAGGCGCCGGGGCTGGTGCAAGGCGTGGCGCGGCGGGTGGAAGTGCTGCTGGCCGGCGGCGACGGGATAGGCTTCGTTGACTTCGTCGCCGCCGGGCTGAAGGCGACGGTCAACGACAGGGCGCGGCGGGCGGCCTTCTTCGCGCTTGATGATCCCTTGGCCAAGGCGCTGCTGCTGCGCCGGTCGGGCACGCCGGGCTTTGCCGATTGCGAGCGGATGCTGGGCGCCTTCGTCACGGGGCTGTGGGGGGGCGAGCCGCGGTTGGAGGCTGGGCTGCCGGGCGGTGATGGGCCGCCCCGGCGTACGGTGATCGCGTCGGGCGTGGCGCTGCTGCCGCCGGTGTTCGTCGGGGCGACGGGGGTGCGCGACCTGTACCGGGCGGCGGCGGCGCACGCCTACGCGCATCTTGCAGCTCCGGCAGTGCGGCACCCGCTGTTGCAGCTCAAGCCGTTGCAGGTCGTGTTGGTGGGCTTGGTGGAGGATGCCCGGGTGGAGGCTCTGGCCGTCCGCCGTTTTCCCGGGTTGCGCCGCCTATGGGCTGGCTTCCACGTCGCCCAGCCCGGCGGGGCCGCGACGACGGTTGGCCTGATGGCGCGGCTGGCCCGCGGCCTGTTGGACCCCGGCTATAGCGATCCCGATGGCTTCGTGGCGAAGGGCCGTGCCCTGTTCGCCGCCGTCGACCTGGACGATCCAGGCATCAGCCGCGCCATCGGTGGGCTGCTCGGCAACGACCTTGGCCAGATGCGGGTGCAGTTCAACGCCAAGACCTACGCCGTGGAACCCGCCTACCGCGACGACAACATGCACCTGTGGGACCTGCCGGACACTCCCGACGACGCGATGAGCATGACGGTGGACACTGCCCGCAGTGCCGACGGCGATGAGGGCGGGGACCAGCAGCCCGGCGATGGCGCACCCGCCCCCCGTGCGCGCGACGCCGGAAAGGACGACCGCGGCGCGGTGCTGGCGACCTACCCCGAGTGGGACGCCGCCGCCGGGGTGGAGCGCCCGGACTGGACCACCCTGCGCGACACGCTGCCGGTGCTGCGCCACGCCGGGGCCGAATGGGTCGGGGAAGCGGAACTGCGCGCACAGATGGCTCGCCTGGTCCGCAGCAGCGTGGTCGGGCAAAGCGTGCGGCAAAGCCGGCAGGAGGACGGCGAGGAGCTGGACCTCGACGCCGCGATCAGCGCCGCCATCGCCCGGCGTGGCGGGATGCAGCCCGACGCCCGCCTCTACCGCGACCGCCGCCCGCGCGGACGGGACCTGGCGACGCTGGTGATCCTGGACGTGTCGCAATCCACCGCGGCTGCCGGCCCCAGCGGGCAGTCGGTGCTGGCCGCCGAACGGCTGGCGGTGGCGGCGCTGGCAACGGCGTTGCAGGCCCGGGGCGACGTGTTCGCGTTGCGCGCCTTCGCCTCCGCCGGGCGCGACGACGTGCGGCTGACCCGGCTCAAGGACTTCGACGAGCCGATGACCGCGGCCGTCACCGCGCGCCTGGCAGGCCTGTCCCCGGGCCTATCGACCCGGCTGGGCGCCGCCCTGCGCCATGCCGGGGCGGAGCTGGCTCCACGGCGCACGACGCGCAAGCTGGTGCTGGTGCTGACGGATGGGGAGCCGTCCGACATCGACGTGGCGCACCCGCAGGAGCTGGTAGAGGACGCGCGCCGGGCAGTGCTGGGCCTGCGGCTGCGGGGAATCGACGTGTTCGGGATCGTCATGGACCCGGACGAGGCAGGGTCTGGCGCCGCGATCTTCGGGCGGCACAATGCGATGGCGGTGCGGCGGCTGGAGGAGCTGCCGGCGCGTCTGGCGGGCGTGTACTTCCGCCTGGCGCAGCGATAGGCAGGGCAGACGCTTAGACGCTGCCTTCTCCCTCTCCCATTTCGGAGGAAGAAGGCAGCGCCGGAACCGCCCCGTCCGTTGCGGCCGGACCTATCCGTTGCGACCGGGGCAGAGCGGCGAGCGCAGGTTACCGGTGCGTCGCGGTGGCCGGGATGCCCTCGATGGGGCACTCCTCAG
>CAXSES010000017.1:10858-19722 GCA_964236225.1 uncultured Acetobacteraceae bacterium | reverse complement strand
CGGGCGCACCGTCAGCTAGCCAGGGGAGACGTCGTCGAGCAACCGTCAGCAAGCAGGGCTGGGCTCTGCCCAGACCCGCCAGGGGCGAGCCGCCCCTGGACCCGGCGCAACTTAAGGAAAGCCGGTCCAGGGGCGCTGCCCCTGGCGGAGTTTGAGGCAGAGCCTCAACCTTGCCTGCCTCAGCCGCCGCACACCCCCAGGCCGCCGCCCCGCCCTATCGCCCCGTGACGATCCGCTCGACAAGCTGGCGCACGGACGGCACGAAGCCGTTGGAGTAGAACGGGTCCGTGGCGAAGCGGTACCCGTTGTGCCCGCTGAACATCAGGTTGTGGTCGGCGGCCTCGGCCGAATCATGGTCGTGGCCGATGTCCTGCAGCGTCTTCTGGATGCAGAAGGAGCGCGGGTCGGCCTTCTTGCCGTTGCTGTACTCCGGCTCGGTCTGGCTCCAGTTGCTGAACCGGCACTGGCTGAGGCAGCCCATGCAGGCGATCTGGTCCATCGTGATTTCGGCCGCCTTCTCTGGCGTCACGAACACCAGGGTGCCGTCCGGGGTGCGCAGGGCCTCCGTGAAGCCCTGGCGCTCCCAGCCGCACACCGCGGCGTGGTCGTGCGCCGTGAGGTAGACCTTCCGCCGCCGCGGTCCGACGCCGTACTCCGCGACATGGTCGCCGACGACCTCCGAGGTGAACGCCACCTGGTGGTCCGAGCGCTCCCGCAGCTCGCGAAGGAAGGCGTTGTTGACCGCCGAGGAATAGAACCCGGTGGGGCTGAACCGGTTGAGCGAGATGTCGCCCTTCCGCAGCCCGAGGAGTCGCTGCTTCCAGGACTCGCCGATCGGGCTCTCAGTGGTCAGCAGCGGCCGGGTGCCGAACTGGAACGCGATCGGGCCCAGCTCGGGGTTGTCGATCCAGTCCTCCCACTCCTCCAGCCACCACACGCCGCCCGCCATGATGATCGGGGTGTCGTCGAGGCCGAAGGCGCGCATCTGCCGGCGCAGCGCCAGCACGCGCGGGAACGGGCTCTCCGGCAGCAGGGGGTCCTCGCCGTTGGACAGGCCGTTATGCCCGCCCGCCAGCCACGGGTCCTCGTACACCACGCCGCCGAGCAGGCCGGCGGCCTTGTGGTAGGCCCGCTTCCACAGCGCGGCGAACGCGCGGCCGGACGAGACGATCGGGTAGTAGTGCACGCCGAACCTGGCCGCGATCTCGCTCAGGCGGTAGGGCATCCCGGCGCCGCAGGTCAGGCCGTGGACCAGGCCCCTGGCGCCCTCGAGCACGCCCGTGATGACCCGCTCGGCGCCGCCCATCTCCCACAGGATGTTGGCATGGACCCGGCCCTGGCCGCCGGCCACCTCGTGCGCGCGCTGCGCCTGGACGATGCCGCCGCGGATCGCGTAGGCGACCAGCTCCTCGTGGCGCTCGCGCCGGGTGCGGCCGCGATAGACCTGCGGGATGACGCGGCCTTCCTCGTCGTAGCTGTCGGCGTTCACCGCGCTGAACGTCCCGGCGCCGCCGCCGGCGGCCCAGTGGCCGGAGGAGATGCCGTTGGAGACGGCAACTCCCTTGCCGCCCTCGACCAGGGGCAGGATGTCGACCCCGCCCATCCTGATCGCGTTGATCGCCTTCATGGCCCGTTGATCCGCAGTGGAAGATGGAAGATTGGGGCTGTTACAAGCCAGCGACAAGACCGCCTTGGACTTGCGCGGAGCAGTGAAACCGGCCTGGAACAGCCGGCTTCACGACTCGCGCACCCCGCTACCGAAGCAACGCAACCACCAGTCGCCGCCTCGCTTCCCCTACTCGGCGGCGTCGTCGCGCCGGCCGCCCTTCGGGCCGACCTTGTCGCTGATGTCCTCCCCCGTGGCCTGGTCGACCACGCGCATCGACAGCTTCACTTTGCCACGATCGTCGAAGCCGAGGACCTTCACCCGCACGGCGTCGCCGACGTTGACCACGTCCGAGGTCTTGTTCACCCGCCCCTGCTGAAGCTCGCTGACATGCACGAGGCCGTCGCGCGAGCCGAGGAAGTTCACGAACGCCCCGAAATCGGCGGTCTTGACCACCTTGCCCGGGTAGATCACGCCGACCTCGGGCTCGGCCACGATGCCGCGTATCCAGTTGATCGCCTTCTCCGACGCCTCGTCCGTGGTCGCGGCGATCTTGATGGTGCCATCGTCGCCGATGTCGATCTTGCACCCCGTCTGCTCGGTGATCTCGCGGATCACCTTGCCGCCGGTGCCGATGATGTCGCGGATCTTCTCCTTGGGGATCGTGATCGTGGTGATCCGCGGCGCCGTCGCCGCCACCGAGCCGCGCGCCCCGGTCAGGCCCAGCGCCATCTCGCCCAGGATGTGCAGCCGGCCGTCGCGCGCCTGCTCCAGCGCGATCTTCATGATCTCCGGCGTGATCGAGGTGATCTTGATGTCCATCTGCAGCGAGGTGATGCCCGCCTCTGTGCCGGCCACCTTGAAGTCCATGTCGCCGAGATGGTCCTCGTCGCCCAGGATGTCGGAGAGCACCGCGAAGCCGCGGTCCTCCTTGATCAGCCCCATCGCGATGCCGGCGACCGGACGCTGCAGCGGCACGCCCGCGTCCATCAGCGACAGCGAGGTGCCGCACACGGTCGCCATCGACGACGAGCCGTTGCTCTCCGTGATCTCGGAGACCACCCGCAGGGTGTAGGGGAACGCGGTCTTGGCCGGCAGCACCGGGCGGATCGCGCGCCACGCCAGCTTGCCGTGGCCGATCTCGCGGCGGCCCGGGCTGCCCATGCGGCCGGCCTCGCCCACAGAGTAGGGAGGAAAGTTGTAGTGCAGCATGAAGTGCTCGCGGTACTCGCCGTCCAGCGCGTCAACGATCTGCTCGTCCTGCCCGGTGCCAAGCGTTGCCACGCACAGCGCCTGGGTCTCGCCGCGGGTGAACAGCGCAGAGCCGTGCGCGCGCGGCAGCACGCCGACCTCCGCCACGATCGGGCGCACCGTCTTCGTGTCGCGCCCGTCGATGCGGATGCCATGGTCCAGGATCGCGTTGCGGACGATGTCGGCCTCGAGGTCCTTGAACAGCGCCTTGGCGGCGCCCGTCTCCAGGCCCTCGGCCGCGAGCTGCTCGCTCGCCGCCTTCCTGGCCGCGCCCACCTTCTCGTATCGCGCCTGCTTGACGCGCTCCTGGTAGGCCGCCGCGATCGGCGCGCGGGCCAGCGCGTCGATCCGGCCGCGCAGGGTGCCCACGGAGTCCGGCTCCTCGGCCACCGTCCACGGCTCCTTCGCCGCCGCCTCGGCCAGCTCGATGATCAGCGCGATCACCGGCTGGAAGCTCTGGTGGCCGAAGTTCACGGCCCCCAGCATGACCTCCTCGCTCAGCTCGCGCGCCTCGCTCTCCACCATCAGCACGCCCTCGGTGGTGCCGGCGACCACCAGGTCGAGCGCGCCTCCCTCGGTCTGCTCCGTCGTCGGGTTGAGCACGTAGGCCCCCTCCGCGAAGCCGATGCGCGCCGCCGCCACCGGGCCCATGAACGGGATGCCGGAGATGGTCAGCGCCGCCGAGCAGCCGATCAGCGCCACGATGTCCGGGTCGTTCTCCATGTCGTGGCTGAGCACGGTGGCGATGACCTGGACCTCGTTGCGGAACCCCTGCGGGAACAGCGGGCGCAGCGGGCGGTCGATCAGGCGCGAGGTCAGCACCTCGTTCTCCGACGGCCGGCCCTCGCGCTTGAAGAAGCCGCCGGGGATCTTGCCTGCCGCGAACGCCTTCTCCTGGTAGTTCACCGTCAGCGGGAAGAAATCCTGCCCCGGCTTGACCGAGCGCACGCCGACCGCCGTGCACAGCACGATCGTGTCGCCGTAGGTGACGAGCACGGCGCCGTCCGCCTGGCGGGCGATCTTGCCCGTCTCCAGCACCAGCGGGCGGCCGCCCCAGTCGAGCTCCTTGCGGACATGGTTGAACATCGCTCTGTCTCCATCCTGCGACCCGGCCTTCGCGCCGGCGTCGTGCCGCGGACAGTCGGGCGGCGCGATCCTGAAGTGGCATCCCCGTCAGGGGAGGGCGGCGTCTCGGGCGGCATGGGAGCGGCCTGCAAGGCGAAGCCGCGAAGCCATGTGGCCGGAGACGCCGGGCCGGATCGAACTGCCCCGCCCTGTCTGGCGGCATTGCCCCCCGCCCCATGGCAGGAGGGTCGGCGCGCCGGACTCGATCGCCCGGCCCTGCCGGCGCTCCCGTGTCGGGGCGCCGGCCATCCTGCCTCTGGCTAGCGGCGCAGACCCAGGCGCCCGATCAGCGTCTCGTAGCGCGTCTTGTCCTTGCGCTTGAGGTAGTCGAGCAGCCGACGGCGCCGGCCCACGAGCATCAGCAGCCCGCGGCGCGAGTGGAAATCCTTCGCGTGCGTCTTGAGATGGTCGGTCAGGCTGGTGATCCGGTCCGAGATCAGAGCGACCTGGACCTCGGGGCTGCCGGTGTCGGCCGCGCCCGTGGCGTACTCGCCGATGAGCGTCGTGCGACGCTCCGCTGTCTGCGACATCATGAACTCCGTGGCTGGCCGCGGGCGCCGGCGATGCGGGCGACGCGGCGGGGTTACAGCAGGCGCTCGGGCTTCAACCAGCCGTCATCGAGACGGCACAGCCCGATCACGCGCGCCCCCGCCATGGCCCGCGCCAGCCCGCCATCGGGGTTGGCCAGGTCCGGAATCCGCCCCGCCAAGTCGATCAGGCTGATGGCCTGGCCCTGGGTGAAGCGGATGGCCTCGTGCTCCGTCAGGGCCAGCGCCGGGATGTCGGCCAGGGCGGTCAGGACGGGGAGCAGGAGGTCCGGGGAAGCTGGCGGTCTATCCTCCTCGCGCGTCGCCCTGTCCAGGGAAATCGCCTGCGCCTCGGTGAACGGCCCCACCCTCAGCCGACGCAGCGCGGCCACGTGCCCGCACGCCCCGCAGGCCGCCGCCAGGTCGCGCGCCAGGCTGCGCATGTACACGCCCTTGCCCGACTGCACCTCGAAGATCGCCGTCTCCGCGTCCACCCGCTCCACCAGATCGAAGCGGTCCACCCGCGCCGCGCGGGCCGCAAGCTCCGGCGCCCTGCCCTCGCGCGCCATGTCGTAGGCGCGCTCGCCCGCCACCTTGATCGCGGAGTAGGCCGGCGGGACCTGCATGATCTCGCCCCGGAACGCCGGCAGCGCCGCGCGGATCGCCTCGTCCGTGGGGCGCGCGTCGGAGGCCGCTGTCACTGCGCCATCGGCGTCGTCGGTGTCGCGCGACTCGCCCAGCCTGAGCGTGAAGCGGTACAGCTTGGTGCCGTCCATGACGTAGGGCACGGTCTTGGTCGCGGCGCCGAACGCGATCGGTAGCACGCCGGTCGCCAGCGGGTCCAGCGTGCCGCCATGCCCGGCCTTCTGCGCGTCGAAGCCGCGCCGGACGCGGTTGACGACGCTGGTGCTGGTGAGGCCGGAGGGCTTGTCGATGATCAGCCAGCCGTCAAGCGGCAGGCCCTTCTTGCGGCGCATGTTCTGTGACCTAGGAAGAAAGCAAGGCCAGGGGCTCTGCCCCTGGACCCCGCCAAAGGCTCGCCTTTGGAGTCCAATACTTAAGTAAAGCCGTCCAGGGGGCTTCCCCTGGCGGGGTCCAGGGGCAGAGCCCCTGGCCTTACCGCTCCAGGTCCCGCGCCACTTCCGGCCGGTGCAGCAATTCGTCCACGTGCATCGCGTACTCCAGCGCAGTGTCCGGCTGGAACGACACGTCCGGCGCGACCCGCAGCCGCATCGCGTGGGCGAGCTGCCCGCGCAGGTAAGGCGCCACACGCTTCAGGTTCGGCAGCAGCGCGTCGATGTCGCTGCGCCCAAGCCTGGCCACGAACGCCGTGGAGTGCTTGAGGTCCGGCGAGATGCGGACCTCAGTGACCGTGACCTGCGCGGCGGCAAGCTCCGGGTCGCGGAACTCCCCGCGCGCGAAGATGCCCGCCAGGATGTGGCGGATCTCCTCGCCCACGCGGAGCTGTCGCTGTGTCGGGCCCTTGGGGGTGGCTCGCTTGCTCAAGCCGGGATCAGCTCCGGCTCGTAGCACTCGACCATGTCGCCTTCGCGCAGATCCTGGAACCCGGCGAAGGACAGCCCGCACTCGTAGCCGCGCGCCACCTCGCGCACGTCGTCCTTGAACCGCTTGAGCACGCTCAGCTCGCCCTGGTGGACGACGACGTTCTCTCGCAGCAGGCGCACGCCGCAGCCGCGCTTGACCAGGCCCTCCGTGATCATGCAGCCCGCGACCTTGCCCGACTTGGTGATGTCGAACACCTTGCGGATCTCCGCGTAGCCCAGGAACCGCTCGCGATACTTCGGGCTGATCTTGCCCTTCACGAGCTGCTCGATGTCGTCGATCACCTGGTAGATGATCGAGTAGTAGCGGATCTCCACCTCGTCGCGCGTCGCCAGCGCCCTCGCCTGCGCGGTGGCGCGGACGTTGAACCCGACGATCATCGCATTCGACGCCTTGGCGAGCTGGACGTCGCTCTCGGTGATCTGGCCCACCGTGGAGTTCAGCACCCGGACGTTGACCTCCTCGTGCTCCAGCTTGAGCACCGTGGCGGCGATCGCCTCGGCGCTGCCCTGCACGTCGGTCTTGATCAGCAGCGCCACCTCCTTCTGCGCCCCGGCCACGGCGCGCGCGAGCATCTGCTCCATCGTGCCGCGCGCCGCGGTCAGGCCGGCCGAGGTCTTGGCCCGCACCTTGCGCTGGCGGAACTCGCTGATCTCTCGCGCCCGCATCTCGTTCTCGACGACCACGAACGGCTCGCCCGCGCCGGGCACGCCGCTCAGCCCGAGGATCTCCACCGGCGTGGACGGACCCGCCTCGCGCAAAGGCTGCCCCTTGTCGTCGAGCATGGCGCGGATGCGGCCCCACTCCGCGCCGGCCACCACAATCTCGCCCTGCCGCAGGGTGCCCTTCTGCACCAGCATCGTCGCCACCGGGCCACGGCCGCGATCAAGACGGCTCTCGATCACCGCCCCCTCCGCGGTGCGCTCCGGGTTGGCGCGCAGGTCGAGAACCTCGGCCTGCAGCATGATCGCCTCCTCGAGCTTGTCCAGCCCGGTGCGCTTGGTCGCCGAGACCTGCACGTCCTGGGTGTCGCCGCCCATGTCCTCGACCACGACCTCGTGGCTGAGCAGCTCCTGCCGCACGCGCTGCGGGTCCGACCCGGGCTTGTCCATCTTGTTGATCGCCACGATCAGCGGCGCGTTCGCCGCCTTGGCGTGGCGGATCGCCTCGACGGTCTGCGGCATCACGCCGTCATCGCCGGCCACCACCAGGACGACGATGTCCGTGACCTGGGCGCCGCGCGAGCGCATGGCGGTGAACGCCTCGTGGCCCGGCGTGTCCAGGAAGGTGATCTGCTGGCCGGACGGCATCGTCACCTTGTAGGCGCCGATGTGCTGGGTGATGCCGCCGGCCTCGCCCTTGGCGACGTCGGTGGCGCGCAACGCGTCCAGCAGGCTGGTCTTGCCGTGATCGACGTGGCCCATGATCGTGACCACGGGCGCGCGGGTCTGCAGGTCGGTGTCGACATCAACATCGCCCTCGATGCCCTGCTCCACGTCGCTCTCCGAGACGCGGCGCACGCGATGGCCGAACTCCTGCACCACCAGCTCGGCGGTGTCCGCGTCCAGCGACTGCGTCACAGTCGCCATCACGCCCATCTTCATGAGCGCCTTGATGACGTCTGCGCCGCGCGTCGCCATGCGGTTGGCCAGCTCGGACACCGTGATCGAATCGGGCAGCACCACGTCGCGCTGCACCTTGACCTGGTTCGAGCGCAGCGCGACCAGCTCCGCCTTGCGGCGCTCGCTCTCGCGCTGGCGGCGCACCGAGGCCAGGCTGCGCGACTTGTCGTCGTCGCCCTCGATCGCCGCCTGCACGTCGATGCGCACGGGACGGCGGTTGGTGCCATCGCCCAGAACCTTCTTCGGCGGCGGCGCCGGCGGCTTGCGGCCGGGGATGATCGGCCCGGTGCTGCGGCGGCGCGGCGCCTCGTCCTCCTCGCCGGCGCGCTGCGGGCGCAGGCGCAGCGTCTCCGACGGCGCGCCAGGGGTGACGGTCGTCGCCGGACGCACGGCGCGGCGCGGCTCCTCGGCGGCCTTGGCGCTGGGCGCGGCGCTGGCGGCGACCTCCGCCGCGGCGCGCGCGGCCTCCTCGGCGCGGGCCTGCTCGGCCGCCTCGCGGGCGCGGCGCACCTCGTCCTCGGCGGCGCGGCGGGTCTCCTCGTCCTTGCGGCGCGCCTCCTCGGCGGCGGAGAGGATGTTGATCTTCTCCTGCTCGCGACGCTCGATCTCGCGCTTCGCCGCCTCGACCTTCTGCTCCTCAACCACGCGCTGGCGCGTCGCCAGCTCGGAGGCGGTGAGCGCGCGGCCGCTGCCGGCCGGGCTGCGCACGCCGCCGCCGGCCGCAGGACGCGCGCCGGTCTGGCCGGGCGGCGGCGGGGTCGGCGCCACCGGGCCGCGCTTCTTGCGCACCTCGACCTGCACGACCTTGGACCGGCCGTGGCTGAAGCTCTGCCGCACGGACCCCGCATCCACGGTGCGCCCGAGCCCCAGCGGCCCCGCCGGCCTCAGCGAGAGGCGCCCCTTGGCCGTGTCCTGATCGTTACCGCCGTCGCTCATGCACCCGTCCCATTCCGTCCGGTGATCCCGGACAACCGCTCGGTCTCTATGGCCAGCCTCTCGGCCAGCCGGCCCGCCGCCACCGCCACATGCACCACATGGTCGCGGCCGAACACCGCGCCCAGCCTCGCCGCGTCGAGCGGCGTCGCCACCCTCACGACCCGCCCCCTGGAACCCCTGCGCGAAGGGCCTCCAGCGTCCGGGCCAGCCCCGTCTCCCGCCGCATCCTCCGCC
>CAXSES010000017.1:0-10758 GCA_964236225.1 uncultured Acetobacteraceae bacterium | reverse complement strand
GCGCGAAGGGCCTCCAGCGTCCGGGCCAGCCCCGTCTCCCGCCGCATCCTCCGCCCGGGCCGCCGCTGAGTCCTCCTCGGGCGACGGACCCTCCGCAGCCGGGCCGTGGCCCGCCATGGCCCAGCGCACGCCGGACAGCAGCCTCGCCCTCTCGTCGACGCTCCCGTCGCTGGCCTCGAGCACCAGCATCGCGCGACCCGACACCAGCCATTCCCGCGCCTTGGCGAACCCGGCCACCGCCTCGCCGGCGCGGCGCGCGAAACCGACGAAATCGCCCACCCGCCCGGCCAGTCCGGCCTGCAGGAGAGCGAGGAGATCGGCAGGCACGATGACCGGTCCGCGGGCGGCGCGTGCGAAGGCTCCGCGAATCTTGGCGTTCTCTACCACATCCGCCCGCGCGCTCAACCAGATTCCCCGTCCGGGCAGCCGTGCGGCCAGGTCGGGCACCACCCTGCGCTCCGGCCCGACCACGAAGCGCAGCATGCGCTCCCGCTCGCCCTGCTCGCGGGTGACGATGCAGCGTCGCAGCGGCCCGCGCTCCGGCTCGTCGTCGGGCGCCCCGGCCTGCGCCTCCGCGTCCGCCGCCGGGTCATCGACCACGCGCCCCGCGGCGGCCACGGCACTCCCGTCGGCCGAGGGCGCGCCCTCCCCGGCCGGCGCGCCGTCCTGTCCCGGCTCAGTCGTGGGAAGCCTCCTGGTCCGCAGCCGCATGGGACGCCACGGCCATCGGCACAGCCGCCTCGTCGGCCTCCGGCGCAACGGCCTCCTCGCTCTCTGCGGGTCCGGCGGCGTCGGTGCCGCCCTCGTCCTCGAACCAGTGTGCGCGCGCCGCCATGATGATCTCGTTGGCCGCCTGCTCGTCGATCACGTCGGCGCCCAGTATCTCCACCAGCTCGTCGGAGGCGAGGTCGGCGAGGTCGTCAAGCGACTTCACCCCCTTCTCGCCCAGCGCCACGAGCATCGTCGGCGTGAACACGTCGAAGCTGGCGACGTCCTCGCTCACCCCGAGCGTCTGGCGCTTCTCCGTCAGCGCCTGGTCGCGCCCGGCGAGGAACACCTCCGCGCGGCGGATCAGCTCGTCGGCCACGCTCTCGTCGAAGCCCTCGATCTCGGACAGCTCCTCGTGCGGCACGAAGGCCAGCTCCTCGATCGTGTTGAACCCCTCCTGCACCAGCAGCCCCGCGATCACGTCGTCCACGTCCAGCGCCTCGACGAACAGCCCGGTGCGCCGGCGGAACTCCTCCTGGCGGCGCTCGCTCTCCTCCGCCTCCGTCAGGATGTCGATGTCCCAGCGCGTGAGCTGGCTCGCGAGCCGAACGTTCTGCCCGCGCCTGCCGATCGCCAGGCTGAGCTGCTCGTCCGGCACCACGACCTCGACCCGCCCGGCCTCCTCGTCCATCACCACCTTCGTCACCTCGGCCGGCGCCAGCGCGTTGACCACGAAGGTCGCGGCCTGCGGGCTCCAGGGGATGATGTCGATCTTCTCGCCCTGCAGCTCGGCGACCACCGCCTGCACCCGCGAGCCGCGCATGCCCACGCACGCGCCCACCGGGTCGATGGAGGAATCGCGCGAGATCACCGCCATCTTGGCGCGCGAGCCCGGGTCGCGCGCCACCGCCTTGATCTCGATGATGCCGTCGTAGATCTCGGGCACCTCCTGCGCGAACAGCTTGGCGAGGAACGCCGGATGCGTGCGGGACAGGAAGATCTGGGGCCCGCGCGGCTCCTCGCGCACGTCGTAGATGTAGGCGCGCACCCGGTCGCCGTTGCGGAAGCTCTCCCGCGCGATCAGCTCGTCGCGGCGCAGCAGCGCCTCTGCGCGGCCGACCTCGACCATCATGTTGCCGTACTCGGTGCGCTTGACCACGCCGTTGATGATCTCGCCCACGCGGTCCTTGAACTCGTCATACTGCTTGCGGCGCTCGTACTCGCGCACCCGCTGCACGATCACCTGCTTGGCGGTCTGCGCCGCGATGCGCCCGAAATCGATCGGCGGCAGCGGGTCGATCAGGTGGCCGCCCAGCACGATGTCGGCCTTGAACTTGCGCGCGATGTGGACGGGGATCTGCGTCTCCTCGTTCTCCACCACCTCCACCGCCTCGGTCCAGCGCGACAGGCGCACGTCGCCGGTCTTGCGGTCGATGGTCGCGCGGATGTCCTTCTCGTGGCCGTACTTGGCGCGGCCGGCCTTCTGGATGGCCTGCTCCATCGCCTCGAGCACCTCCTCGCGGTCGATCGACTTCTCCCGCGCCACCGCGTCGGCGACGAGAAGCAGTTCCGGGCGGGCGATCGAGGTGTCCATGAAGCGGTCTCTCCCAACTGCCGGGCCAGGCGCCCGGACGTTCGACGGCGGGGATCGCGACCCCCGGAGCAGCGTCCCGGCGCAGAGCCGGGTCAGGCAGGCGCACGCGCAGGAGCGCCGCCGGCAGGCGCGCCTAGTTCGGCCGCGGCGGCAGCGCCGTCGCCTCGATCAGCGCGTCGGTCAGCACCAGCTTCGCCTTGCGCATCTCGTCGAGCGGCAGCGCCACCTCCTGCCCGTCCTCCAGCCGCAGCCGCGCGTGGCCGCCGTCCGCGCCCAGAACGACGCCGGAGAAGCGCTTGCGCCCGCCCACCGGGATGTTGACCTCCGCCTTGGCCAGGTGCCCGGCGAAGCGGTTCCAGTCCTTCGCGCGGGTCAGGGGCCGGTCGATCCCCGCGGAGCTGACCTCCAGCGTCCACGCCCCGGGGATCGGGTCGTTGACGTCGAGCACAGCGCCCACGGCGCGGCTGATCTCCTGGCAGTCCTCGACGCTGATCTGCGTGCCGTCGCTGCGGTCCGCCATGATCTGCACCGTGGGGTTCTCGCGCCCCAGCACCGCGACCCGCACCAGCTCGAAGCCGAGATCGGCCACGCTCGGCGCGATGGACGCCACGATGCGGCCCTCCAGCCCGGAGTGGCGCGGCAGCGCGTCGTCGTCTTCGAGGTCTGTCTGGTCGGAGATGGGAACACCTTGACGCAAGCGTGGGAACGACCGCCCGCACAGGCCGTCGTCTCAGCGTCTGCGGGTATCCGAGGAGCGGTGATATAGGCCCCGGGCCCACCCGCCGCAAGCGCCATGCCGGGCAGTGCAGGCAGCGGGCGCCTGGGCCGGGCGGCCCCTGGACCAGCGTCGCCTGGCAATGGCTTCCAGAGGCGAGCCCTTGGCGGGGTCCGGGGCCCGGTGCCTGAAGGCGGGGCCTCGACCTTGCCCGCCTCCGCCTTGCTTCAGATCTGCGTCTTCGGCAGGTGCACCACCAGCCCGTCCAGTTCCGGCGTCATGCTGATCTGGCAGCTCAGCCGACTGTTCGGCTTGCGCTCGCTGGCGGTGCTGTCGAGCATGTCCTCCTCGTCCTGCCTGATCGCCGGCACCTTCGCCTCCCAGGCCGGGTCGACGTAGACGTGGCACGTCGCGCACATCGCGTTGCCGCCGCACTCCGCGACGATGCCGTCGATCCCGTCGTTGATCGCGGCCTGCATGACGCTGACGCCGGCGCGCGCGTCCACGACCTGCCGCGAGCCGTCGAAACGGACGAAGGTGAGATTGGCCATGCGGTGCGCTCCTGCTGCGCCCTGAACGTCGGGGATCACCGCGCAGGCGTCAACACGGCCTCGGGCCGACGCGAACGCCGGACGGGCAGCGGGCAGGGTTGAGGCCCCGCCTTCAAGCACTGGGCCTCAAACTCCGCCAGGGGAGCCCCCCCTGGACCACCTTGCCTTAAGTTGCGCCGGGTCCAGGGGCGGCTCGCCCCCGCCTTGAAGCAAAGGCGGGTCTGGGCGGTGCCTGCCAGAGGTTCCGACGACCCCCTCGGGTCGTTGGAATGGCAGGCGGAGGGAGAGCCCAGCCTTGCTTCCTGACAGGCCGACCTCAGGAATCACCGCTGCAAGTCATGGCCCCCAGAGGCAAAGCCTCCTGCCTTGCCCCAGAGCCGCCCCGCACCGCCTCCTCCAGCACGTCCTCCATCGCCGCGATGCAATTCCGGTCGCCGAACGCGCGGTGCCGCCCCGCCCTCACCCGCGCCGCCGCCTCCGCCCGCGCCCCCGAGTCGCACCCCAGCCGCACCGCCAGCGCCACGTACTCGTCCAGGCCCGCCGCGATCAGCTCCGGCGCGCCGATGCGGGCCAGGATCGCCGCCGTGTGCCGGCTGCGCATCAGCGCGCCCGGCAGCGTCACCACCGGCAGCGCCTGCGCCAGCCCGTCCAGCGTCGACTTGCCGCCCGACCAGCCCGGCGTGTCCAGCACCACGTCGCAGGCCCCGATCGCCGCCACGAACGCCGCCGCGCCGAGCGAGGGCAGGAACACGCAATGCCGCGCCGCCTCCAGCCCGCGAAGCGCAAACGCCCGCTCCAGCCGCGCGCGGAACAGCGCCGTGACCTCGGGCGCGCGCGCATACTCGATGAACACGAACTGAGCGTCTCCCGAGCTGGCGCCGACGCCCGCAGCGATGCGCGCGAACACGTCGTCGTACAGCGGCCGGTACTTGTAGAGCGCCTGGCCTGACCAGAACGCCACCGCGCCCTCGCGCAGCCCCAGCGACTCCCGCGACGCCGGCGCCACGTCCACGGCCTCCGGCTCGTAGCAGGTGCCGAGATGGGGCAGCCGCACCAGACGCTCCGTGTAGTGCGCGTCGCCGTCCGCCGGCTCCATCAGCGCGCTCGACAGGAACAGGTCGATACTCGGCATCCCGCTGGTCACAGGATGGCCCCACGACATCGCCTGCACCGGCGCCAGGCGCTGCGCCGCCAGGTGCGCCGCCACCGGGTCCATGCCGATCTCCGGGTAGAGCACCACGTCCGGCTCGCTCGCCAGCACCGCCGCGCGCCACGCCGGCAGCGGTCTCGCGCCGGAGACGAACCGGTCCGCCAGCGCCGCCGCCCGCGTCGTCACCGCGTCGATCTCGGTGCCGGTGTGGAACGCGCTGACCACGAAGCGCGCGCGGTCGAGGTGCGCCAGCCAGCCGCGCAGCAGCAGCGACCAGACCGTGTGGCGGCAGAAGAAGCCGCTGACCACCGCCACCCGGATGCGCCCGTCCGCCCGCGGCCGCACCGCCGGCGCCGCGCCATACGCCGCCTCGACGAGCCTGCAGCACAGCGCGCCGTACTCCGCCTGGAGCGCCAAGTCGTCACGCCCCTGGTACGCCAGGAAAAACGGCGGGCTGCTCCCCACCGCCGCCGCCAGCGCGCCGGCCTCGCCCTCGCGCACCGCCCCCGCCAGCGCCGACAGCTCCGCCGCGTACTCCGCGCGCCTGCGCTCGATCTCCGCCTCGTCGCGATACAGCATCGGCAGCCGCGACGCGCACAGCCCAAACCGCGCCAGGGCGTCGTCCGGCCGCAACGCCAGCGCCGCGCGGTAGCTCTCCGCCGCCTCGTCCGCGCGGTTGCGCGCCAGCGCCACGCAGCCGAGGTTGTGGTGCGCGCCCGCCAGCGCCGGGTCGTCGCGGATCGCCGCCCTGTGGCTCTCCGCCGCCTCCGCCAGCATCCCCAGCCGGTGCAGCGCCACCCCCAGATTGGTCCGCGCCTGCGCGAACACCGGCCGCAGCACCACCGCCTCGCGGAACAGCGCCGCCGCCCCCGCCGCGTCGCACCCCGCCAGCGCCAGGCAGCCCAGGTTGTACCACGCCTCCGCCTGCCCCGCGTCGATCGCCACGCAGCGCCGCAGCGCCTCCTGCGCGCCCGCCTCTCCGGCCGCGGACAGCGCGTTGCCCAGCCCCAGCCACGCCTCCGCCGACCCCGGCGCCAGCGCCACCAGCCGCCGGCACGCCGCCACCGCCTCGCCCGCCTCGCCCGAAGCCAGCAGCGACGCCGCCAGGTTGCCCAGCATCGGCGCCGAGTCCGGCCGCAGCGCCACGGCCCGCCGGTGCGACGCCACCGCCTCGCCCAGCCGCCCCAGACGGTGCAGCGCGTTGCCCAGGTTCGCGTGCACGAACGCCCGCTCCGGACCCGCCGCCAGCGAGCGCCCGATCAGCGCCACCGCCACCTCGCCGTCGCCGCGCTGGTCCGCCAGCACGCCCATCATGTGCAGCGCGTCCGCATCCCCCGGCGCCTGCGCCAGCACCGCCCGGTACAAAGCCTCCGCCCCGTCCAGGTCGCCCCGCTCGTGCAGCGCCAGCCCCGCCTCGAACATCGGCAAACCCCTGGTTCGCGAGCACCCTGCGCCTTGGGAGTTAAGTCGAAGTAAGCAAGGCCAGGGCTCTGCCCTGGACCCGCCAGGGGCGAGCCGCCCCTGGACCCGGCGCACGTTAAGCAAAGGCCGGTCCAGGGGGGCTCCCCCTGGCGGGGTCCAGGGGCAGAGCCCCTGGCGGAGTTTGAGGCGGAGCCTCAACCTTGCTTGCCTCGCGTCGCCGCCCGGCCCAGAACCCCGCCATGCCCCCGCCGCTCCTCCACCTCCAGGACATCCGCCTCTCGCTGGGCACCGCGCGCCTGCTCGACGGCGCCGAGCTGGCGGTCGGCGCCGGCGAGCGCCTGTGCCTCGTCGGCCGCAACGGCAGCGGCAAGTCCACGCTGCTCAGGATCGCCGCCGGCCAGATCCTGCCCGACAGCGGCACCCGCTTCCTCCAGCCCGGCGCCACCCTGCGCACCATGGCGCAGGAGCCCGATTTCGGCGACGCGGCCACCACGCTCGACTACGTGATGGACGGCCTCGGCCCCAACGACGACCCATATAGGGGCCGCGCCCTGCTCGACCGCCTCGGCCTCGACGGCACGGAGCACCCCGGCAACCTGTCCGGCGGCGAGGCCCGACGCGCCGCCCTGGCCCGCGCGCTCGCCCCCTCCCCCGACATCCTGCTTCTCGACGAGCCCACCAACCACCTCGACCTGCCCGCCATCGAGTGGCTGGAGTCCGAGCTGGGCAGCCAGCGCGCCGGCATCGTGCTCATCAGCCACGACCGCAGGATGCTCACCAACCTGTCGCGCAACGTCGCCTGGCTCGACCGCGGCGTCGTCCGCCGCCTCGACCAGGGATTCGCCGCGTACGAGGCCTGGCGCGACGAGGTGCTGGAGACCGAGGAGAGCGACCAGCACAAGCTCGGCCGCCAGATCAGGCGCGAGGAGGACTGGATGCGCTACGGCGTGACCGCGCGCCGCAAGCGCAACGTCCGCCGCGTCGGCGAGCTGGCCGCGCTGCGCCAGTCCCACCGCGAGGGCCGCAAGCCCACAGGTGGCCTCAGGCTGGAGGCGGCCAGCGCGGACATCTCCGGCAAGCTCGTCGCCGTCGCCGAGCACGTCACCAAGTCCTACGGCGAGCGCCCAGTGGTCGCCGACCTGTCCATGCGCATCCTGCGCGGCGACCGCACCGGCATCGTCGGCCCCAACGGCGCCGGCAAGACCACGCTGCTCAACCTGCTCACCGGCCGCCTCGCCCCCGACGCCGGCGAGGTCAGGGTCGGCGCCTCGCTGGAGATGGTCACGCTCGACCAGCTTCGCGCCACGCTTGACCCGGCCGTCACGCTCCAGGACACGCTCACCGGCGGCGGCGGCGACCAGGTCATGGTCGCGGGGCAGAAGCGCCACGTCATCGGCTACATGAAGGATTTCCTGTTCCGCCCCGAGCAGGCGCGCACCCCCGTCGGCGTGCTCTCCGGCGGCGAGCGCGGCCGACTCATGCTCGCCTGCGCCCTGGCCCGCCCCTCCAACCTGCTCGTCCTCGACGAGCCCACCAACGACCTCGACCTGGAGACCCTCGACCTGCTCCAGGAGATGCTCGGCGAGTACAAGGGCACCGTCCTGCTGGTCAGCCACGACCGCGACTTCCTCGACCGCGTGGTCAGCTCCACCCTGGCCGCGGAGGGCGGCGGCGCCTGGATCGAGTACGCCGGCGGCTACTCCGACATGCTGACCCAGCGCGGCACCCCCGCGCCCACCCCCGGCAACGCCGCCACGCCCGCACTGCGCGCCAACGCCCGCCGCGCGCCCGGCGGCGGCCCCGCGCGCCCCAGGATGTCGTTCCGCGACCAGCGCGACCTGTCCGAGCTTCCCCGTCAGATGGAGACACTCCAGGCCGAGGCCGCCCGCCTGCGCGCCACCCTCTCCGACGCTGGGCTCTACGCCCGCGACCCAAAGCGCTTCGCCGCCGCCTCCGCCAGCCTCGCCGCCGCCGAGGCCCAGCTCCAGGCGGCGGAGGAACGCTGGCTCACCCTGGAGATGCAGCGCGAGGCCATCGCCGAGGCGTAGGTCAAGGCAAGAAAGCCTGGGCTCTGCCCAGACCCGCCAGGGGCGAGCCGCCCCTGGACCGGCTTTACGTTAAGAACGAGGACTTCACAGGGCTCATCCTTTGGCGGAGTTCAGGCGCCTCAATCCTTCCCGCGTTTGGACACCGCTCTGAACCAGCGGCCTCTTGTCGCAGCCGTTGCCGCCGAACGAATTTGGCCGCAGGCTGGACATCTACGACCCGGCCTGCGTCATCGGGTCTCAAGCGTCGCCACAGCGTCCCGGAGGTCATCGCCCGATGCACTGGACCCTGCATTTCCTTGAGGCGGAAGCCTCGCTCGCCCCCTGGCGCGACCGCCTCGCCGACGAGGCACGCGCCACCCACGACCGGATCGCCGGCGTGCTCTCGCCCGACATCGCGATGCCTCGCGTCGACATCCTGATCCAGCGCACGCCGATGGGCTGCATCCCTGATTTCGGCATCGGCGGCCGCGCCTACAGCCCTCACTGCCTCAGCATCACCCTCGATCCCGACAATCCCACCTTTGAGACAAGCATCGCGGCGGGACATTTCGGCCGCACGCTTACCCACGAGTTCCACCATTGCCTGCGCTTCGCGGCGATCGGGTATGGCAACACCCTGGGCATGGCGCTGGTCAGCGAGGGCCTGTGCGACCAGTTCGACCGCGAGGTCAATGGCGGTGACGGATCGCCCTGGACCCACGCGCTGGCGCCGCACCAATGGCCCGCCATCCTGGCGCAGATCGAGCCGTTGCTGACCAGCCGCGACTACGATCATATCGCCTGGTTCTTCGGCAGCCAACACAGCCTCGATACGATCCCGCGCTGGACTGGATACACGGTCGGCTACCACCTGATTGGTGCCTACCTGAACGCTCACCCGGATGCCCGCCCGTCACGCCTTGCGGGCGTGCCTGCACCGGAACTGCTTGCCGAAGCATGGCCTTTGCTGCGGGCCAGCAAGGCAGCCGCATAGATCGATGTCGGGCTAATGCTGATAAAGAATTTTTCATCAAACGTCAATGCAAAGCTCTATGAGCGCTAACATCAACATCGCAAGGGAACCGTAGGCGATAACCGCTGCAATACGCACCGGAAGCGACCGAGGAGGACGAGGAGTTTTTCTTGGATAGCTCGCTCTTTCAAGAATACCCATACTGATAACAACCAGCAGGAACGCCAGCAACACTGCGCTGATTGCCGCAAGATCGCCCGAGATAATTCGAAGGCGAGAAAGCGATCTTGTGAAACGCAGGGTGGCAAGCGGCGACTCGATAAAGAAGCCACCAGGAAGTGTCGCAAGTGTTGTGATCCGCCAAGCCAAAATATTATAAAACAAGAGGGGCACACAGACAGTGCACGCGATGATCGCCATCACCGTCGTGAGTACTGCGCTCCATCTCTTGGTCCGTATCGGGGCAGGGGCCTGCGTATCACTAGGCATACAGAATTCCTTAATGATTTTAACTTACAGAAGGTATTACAGTTTTATTTATCTCGCAATCGTTAGACGGCGATTCCATCATGGCGCTAAATATCATTGCAACATCTGTCAGAGCGCAGACATAGCTGCGATATCTTAGGCACAAGCCTTTGCCCGGCATATTGCAGGATAGAGCGAGTCACTCATTTCCTGAGACTGCCAAGTTTTCTTCTCTCGCCGATGCGCCGGCTCCTCACTTCCCGAAGTAGCACAGTGGATACGCCCCGATCCTCGCCGCGTCCTCCGCCGCCGCCCCGCTCATGCCCAGCGTCCGCCTTCGCTCCTCGACGTGCTCCGGGTCCAGCATCGGGTAGCGCTTCCACACATGGTCCACGCACTTGAACTGCGTGCCGTACGTCTGCGGCCGTCCTTCCAGCATCGCCACTCGGTCGAGCAGCTTCGCGTAATCGTCCGCCGCCACCTCCGCCCCCACGGCCGGCGTCATCCACGCCAGCACCGTGCGCATCAAACCCAGGTTCTCCGTCGCGTGCTGCACCACGCTCCACGCCGCCGACGCCGCGGCAGCGCCCATCCGGTCCGACGTGAACCACCCTTCCTGCGGCATCAGCGCCATCAGCGCCGCCTGGTCCTCCGCGTCCTGAACGTTGATCTCGCGCCACATCGCCTGCGACGCCGGCACGCGCTCCTCCTCCGCAAGCCTCGACAAGTCGACGGTGTGCAGCAGCGCCCGCCCCGCCTGGTCCAGCGCGCCGAGCCGCACCAGCCGCTCCGACAGGTCGCGCGCCGGCCCCGCAGCCGCCTGCGCGTCGCGCTCGCGCTGCATCGCCTGATGCACCGGCAGGATCGCCTGCTCCGCCTCCGCCGTCAGCGCCTGCGCGCGCCCGGCCGCAAGAACCCCCACAAGCAGAGCCGCCATCCCCCGCCTGACGTCCATCGCAACCGCTCCCCGACCGGGAGGCACTTTGTCCCCGCCCCTCTTCCATGCCAATCACCACCCCATGACCGACCCCGATAACCCTCCCGACTGGCACGCCGCCAACCGCGCCGCCTGGGACGAATCCGTCCCCATCCACGTCCGCTCCGCCTTCTACGACGTGCCCGCCCTGCGCGCCGGCACCGCCCGGCTCTA
>CAXSES010000016.1:0-20127 GCA_964236225.1 uncultured Acetobacteraceae bacterium | reverse complement strand
CGACGGACCGCGGCAACGACGGACCGCGCCAGGCCCCGCCGCGGCCTGGCGCGGAGCCGGGTGCTATCTGAGGACCATGCTGTCCTGCGCCGCCTGCACGACGGTCGCGGCGTCGTCGGGTAGGAGGAATCCGTCCCTCGCCAGCCCGTTGGCGGCACGCGCGACGGCGGACACGTAGCCGTCATGGGTGGCGTAGCGCTCGGCGATCGAGAGGCGCGGGTCGCCGCTGGCCAGCCGCTCGGCCTTGGTGGCCGCGAACGGGATCGTGCTGCCGGTCAGGTCGCAGGAATCGCCTTCGCCATAGCCGGCCGCGCGGTTGTTCCAGCTGGTGTAGGTGGCGAGCGGCGCCTGCAGCGTGGGCGAGCGCACGCCGCCCACGTCGTTGCCATCCGCATCGACCTGCGGCAGGCGCACGTTGTACGTGAAGACCGGCAGCGGCGGCTCCGCGATCACGCCCGACTCGTCGCGCGGGTTGAAGCGGAAGCCGCGGAAATACAGCTCGCGCGTGTTGTAGGTGCGGGCGAGGTCGTAGGTGACGCCGGGAATCGCGGGGAACGCCACCTGCGCCGGCTCGACCAGGGTGCCGGCGGCGATGGTGGAGTAGCGGCTGGCGGGCGGCGCGCGCCCGGTGGTCACCCACTGCGTCAGCCGCACCAGCAGGTCGCGCAGCGTGTAGGTGTAGGAGTTCACGTCGGCGACACGCTGGCAGATGCCGGTGGTGGTGGGCATGGCCGCCGTCGGCGAGAACCCGCCGTGCTGCGCGCTCGACATCTGATAGATGCGCACGTTCGCGGGCTCCGGCAGGTCGACGCGGCCGAGCGCGTCGGTGGTGTTCATCGAGCCGTTGGCCTGCCAGTACTCCGTGTCGCTCATCACGTGGCTGATCTTGGGGCAGGTGCCGTCCGCGCGGCAGCGGTCGAGCAGGCCCGCCGAGCGGCCAACGTAGGGGTCGAAGCTGTCCTCGTAGGTCAGCGGCGAGTCGAGGCCGGGGTACTGCTTCTCGGTGTGCTCGGTGCCGGAAAGCCGCCCGGGCTGGCCGAAACGCACGTTGAACGCGCCACGCCCGGACGCGATGTGCGGGTTCATGCCGTCGAACACGCGCCGGCCGGACTCGTCGGCGTTGAAGCCGAGCTGGAGGAACTCGCGCGCCCAGCGCCCCGACTGCGAGGTTCCGTGCATCACCGCCGCGGTGGTCGCCCCCGCGAGCGGGTTGGCGGCGTCGGACGAGGAGCGCAGGAAGGAAACCAGGTCGCGTGTCGCCGCGAACCCGAGGCCGAGCACCAGCGGGTTCTTCGCGACATAGTGCAGCTCGTAGATCTGGTTGGTGTCGAAGCCGCCGCGCAGGCACAGCTTCTGCGGGTCGGGCGTGCCGGGGAACGGCGTGGCCGTGCAGTCGGCGAAGGCGAAGTCGGCCGGCGCCACCAGGCTCTGCGCGTCCGCCTGGTGCACGCGCCGCGTCAGAAGCGCGTGCGTGGTGTCGAGGCTCGCGGCGGGATAGCCGGGCGTGTTGGAGCTGAAGCCGGCGCTCAGGGTCTGCGTGGTGACCGGCGCGGCAGGCACCGAAAGGGTGACGAACTCGCTGCGCACCAGCCCGGTGATCGGCGAGCCGTCGCGGTTCCGCGCCACCGGGACGCTGATTCCGAGCTGGCCAGGCAGCGGCACGAGGTCGCCTTGCCAGCCGCTCCACACCATGCTGTAGCCCTGGTTCTCCAGGAAGCCGTCGCCGGCGGGGCTGGCCGCCGTGACGCCGGTGTTGAGCGAGCCGGTGATCCCCTTGTTGCCGCGGTTGACCACGTCGTAGAGCAGCACGTGGTTGCCGTTCGCCGGGTTGACCGGCTTGAGGATCGAGATGTCCATCGAGTACGACACCGTGCCGTCCGCGTTGCGCGGCGCCAGCGCGATGTCCTGGATCACCGCGTCGGCAGGGTCCGACGGGTCGACGGTGCCATAGGCGGTCCCGTCGAGCTGCTCGTACTGCCCGACCCGGCCGTTCTGTCCGAACGAGGCGCCGTTGAGCGCGGGCGAGGTCCGGGCGCGGATCACCAGGCTGGTGATCCTGGCATGCGCCGGGGCGGCGACGCCCACGGCGAGGCAGGCGGCGAGCGAGGCGGCGGCCGTGCCTGTCAGGCAGCCGGACGCGGCCCGTCGTGCGGGGTTGCGCATGATCCTGGTTCCTCCTGCGGCGCCCTGCTGCTGGGGCGCTCGTGTTCCTGCCATCCCGGATGGGCTGGTCAGGCGATCATCCGCCGCCCCGCATGAAACGCAATCGTATTCGCAACGGGGCAGGCACGCCTGCCAGGAGCACCCGGCGGACGGCGCCACCCTCCGCGAAGGAGGGCCGAAGCGGAGCCCGGCCCTTCCTACCCCCTCGCCGCGTCCGCGATCCGAGCCAGCGCCTCCTCGCGCCCCAGCGCCGCAAGCGTCCCGTCGATCCCCGGGCTCGTCGTCGTCCCGGTCAGCGCGGCGCGGATCGGCTGCGCCACCTGCCCGAGCTTCGCCCCCGCCCGCTCCGCGAACCCGCGCAGCGCCGCGTCGACCCCCTCGGCCGTGAAGTCGCTCGCCCCCAGCGCCACCCCCACCTCGCCCAGCATCGCCCGCGCGGCCGGCGTCAGCACCGCCCGCGCCTTCTCGTCGGGCGCGATCGGCCGCGACCGCGCCAGGAACGCCGACGCTGCCGCCAGATCCGCCAGGGTCCGCGCCCGCTCCTTCAGCCCCGGCATCAGCATCGCCACCCGCATCGCCGTCTCCACCACGACCTCGCCGCCGTCCGCCTCCGCAGCCGCGTGCAGCCGCCGCAGCACCTCTGCCACCAGCCGCGCGTCGTCCGCCTGGCGCAGGTACACCCCGTTCAGGTGCCCGAGCTTGGCGAAGTCCATCCGGCTCGCCGCCCGCCCCACCGCGTCCAGGTCGAACAGCGCCACCGCCTCCTCGCGCGACAGCACTTCGGCATCGCCGTGCCCCCAGCCGAGCCTGAGCAGGTAGTTGCACAGCGCCTCGGGCAGGTAGCCCTGCT
This sequence comes from uncultured Acetobacteraceae bacterium, assembly GCA_964236225.1. Classification (GTDB taxonomy): domain Bacteria; phylum Pseudomonadota; class Alphaproteobacteria; order Acetobacterales; family Acetobacteraceae; genus CAXSEF01. The sequence continues at coordinate 17,114 of CAXSES010000016.1, read as the reverse complement.
CGCGGAACTCCAGCACGCTCACCGCCCCGTGCCGCTTGGACAGCTTCGCTCCGTCCGCCCCGTGGATCAGCGGGATGTGCGCGAACGCCGGAGGTGCCCAGCCCATCGCCTCGAACACCTGCACCTGCCGGAACGTGTTGGTCAGGTGGTCGTCGCCGCGGATGACATGCGTGATCGCCATGTCGTGGTCGTCGCACACCACCGCGTGCAGATACGTCGGGCTGCCGTCCGAGCGCAGCACGATCATGTCGTCCAGCTCGGCGTTGGCCACCCTGACCTCGCCCTGCACCAGGTCGTGCACCACCGTCTCCCCCTCGGTGGGCGCGCGCAGCCTGATGGTGAACGCCGCCCCGGCCGGCGCGTCCCCCGGATCGCGGTCGCGCCAGCGCCCGTCGTAGCGCGGCGTGCGCCTCTCCGCCGTCGCCCGCTCCCGCATCTCGCGCAGCTCGTCAGCCGTGCAGTAGCAGCGATAGGCGCGCCCGCTCTCCAGCATCGCGTGCGCGACTTCGACGTGGCGCGCCGCCCGCGTGGACTGGAACACCGGCGCCTCGTCCGGCGACAGCCCGAGCCACTCCAGCCCCTGCAGGATCACGTCCACCGCCGCCTGCGTCGAGCGCGCCCGGTCGGTGTCCTCGACCCGGAGCAGGTACTCCCCGCCGTGATGGCGGGTGAACAGCAGGTTGAACAGCGCGGTTCGGGCGCCGCCGATGTGCAGCAAGCCGGTGGGGGAGGGGGCAAAGCGCGTGCGAACGGTCATCCCGCGATCATACCGCCGGCGCCGCAGGGCAGGAAGCAAGGTTGAGGCTCTGCCTCAAACTCCGCCAGGGGCGAGCCGCCCCTGGACCCGGCCTCCTTCAAGCAAGGCGGTTCGAAGGTCCCAGCTTCAAGACGGGGTCTGAGCAAAGCTGCCCGAAGGGTCCGGCGGTCTGCTTGGGCAGTGGGGAGGGGTCCGGGCCCTGCTTTCCGTCTTGTCGCCACCCTGGCGAATGTCTCGCCGCTACCCTAACCTTGGGTTGTGCAAACCCTGGCCGTCCGTGCCTTCCGTGCCCCCGTGGCCTGGCCCGCCGCGGCCCGCCGCGTGCCCCGCCACGCCTCCACGCTCCTGCACGCCTGGATGGACGCGGAGCATGGCCGCTTCGCCCTGTGGCTCCCTGTCTGCCTCGGCGCCGGCGTCCTGCTCTACTTCGGCCGGACCACCGAGCCCGCCTGGTGGACCACCGCCGCCGCCGCGGCCGCCGCGGCCGCGCTCACGATCCTCGGCTGGCGCCACCCCGTCCCCCGCGCCGCCGGCCTCGCCCTGCTGATGGCGGCGCTCGGGGTCGCGGCAGGGCAGGGGGCCACCCGCCGCGCCCTGCCGCCCGCCACGATCCCCACTCGCGCGGGCCTCGTGGAAGGTATTGTCCGCGGCGTGGAAACCCTGCCCGACGGCCGCCGCATCACGCTGGACGCCCCTCGCTTCGGCACCGACCCGCCGCTCTCCCGCACCATCCGCCTCCGCCTGCGCGCCAACGACCCCGTCAGGCCCCTGGCCGGCGACACCGTGCGCGTCCGCGCCCTCGTGCGCCCCCCCGCGCCGCCCGCCTTTCCCGGCGCTCGCGACCCGCAGCGCGAGGCCTTCTTCGCGGGCACCGCCGGCAGCGGCATGGCGCTCGCCCCGCTCGCGACCCTCGCCTCCTCGCCCCCGAACGGTCTCGCGACCTGGGCCCAGTCCCTTCGCGACCGCATCGCCGCGCGCATCCTCGCCGCGATCCCCGGCCCGCGCGGTGCGATCGCCGCCACCCTGCTCACCGGCACCGGCAGCGCGATCCCCGAGCCCGACCGTGCCGCCTTCCGCGACTCCGGCCTCGCCCACCTGCTCGCTGTCGCCGGCCTGCACATCGGCATCGTGATGGGCCTGGTGATGGGCGTCACCCGCTTCGCCCTCGCGCTCTGGGAATACGCCGCCCTGCGCTGGCCCACCCGCCAGATCGCGGCGCTGGCGGGGTTGCTGGCCGGCGGCGGCTACGCCCTGCTGACCGGCGGCCACCTGCCGATCCTGCGCTCCTTCGCCATGGCCGCCCTGGTCACGCTGGGCCTGCTGCTCGGCCGTCGCGCCGTCTCCCTGCGCGGCCTTGCCCTCGCCGCGACCCTCCTGCTGCTCGCCCAGCCTCAGGAAATCATGGGGGTGAGCTTCCGCATGAGCTTCTCCGCCGTGCTTGCGCTGATCGCCGGCTACGAGGCCGCGCGCCCCTGGCTCACCCGCCTGCGCATCGGCGACGGCAGCCCCGGCCTCGCCCGCCGCACCGCCTCCCACCTGATTCCGCTCGCGTTCACCAGCCTGCTCGCCGGCACCGCCTCCGCTCCCTACGCCGCCGCCGCCTTCGGCCACGTCCAGCTCTATTTCATCGCCGCCAACATGCTCGCCGTGCCGCTGACCGCGCTGTGGGTGATGCCCGCCGGCCTGCTCGGCCTCGCCCTGATGCCGCTCCACGCCGAGCAGCTCGCCCTCGCTCCCATGGGCTGGGGCGTCGGCGTCATCCTCTGGATCGCGCGCGCCGTCTCCTCCTGGCCCGCCGCCACGCTCGCCGTCGCCCATATCCCCGACCTGGGCCTCGTCGTCGTCACGCTCGGCCTGGCCTGGCTCGGCCTGTGGCGCTCCCGCCTGCGCCTGCTCGGCCTGCCTGTGCTGCTCGCCGGCCTCGCCTCGCCGATGCTGGCCCGCCCGCCGGACCTCCTGGTCTCACCCGACGCCCGCCTGATCGCCCTGCACGCCGGCGGGGCCGTGTTCCTGCAATCCGCATCCGGCGCCCATGCCGACCGCGACGCCTGGGCTCAGCTCTGGGCCACCCCGCCCCAGCCGTTCCCCGACGAGGGCGACCCGGCGCCCGGCCTGCACTGCGATCCCGACCAGTGCGTCCTGACCCGCGACGGCGCCACCATCGCCCTGGCCCGCCCGGCAACCCGGCCGCGCTGCGGCGCCATGCTTCTCGTCGCCGCCGAGCCCCTGCACGGCGCCTGCCCCGAGGAGCCGCACATCGACCGCTTCACCGTATGGCGCGACGGCGCCCAGGCTGCCTGGCTCACCCCCGGTGGCGCGCAGGTGATCTCCGACCGGACCTGGCGCGGCACCCGGCCGTGGGTGCCGCCGCCGCCGGGATCGAAGACGGTCACGCTACCGGCGGCTGAATCGGAGTGAGGGAAGCAAGGCTGGGCTCTGCCCAGACCCGCCAGGGGCGAGCCGCCCCTGGACCCGGCGCAACTTAAGTGTTGGTTTCCAAAGGCGAGCCTTTGGCGGGGTCCCCGCTTTCAGGCATGGGGGCAGAGCCCCTGGCCTTGCCTGCTGAACCGGTCATCGCATTTGACCGTTTATATTACACACTTGGCGTCATTGACTGAGGTACGCCAACCGAGGGTCGGCGTCCCTTCGTGTGTCAGTCAACTTGGCCGTGCGTGTCAGAGCCCCGGCCTTGCTTACCTGGCCGAGCATACCCGAGCCCGCCGCGATCAGCATGACGTGCGCGCCAGCTCAGCTGTAGTTGCGCAGCAGCCCCACGAGCCGCCCCTGCACCTTGACGCGCTCGCCCGGGTAGATCTGCGTCTCGTGCTTGGCGTTCGCCGGCTCCAGCGCGATCGAGCTTCCGCGTCGCCGCAGCCGCTTCAGCGTCACCTGCTCCTCGTTGACCAGCGCCACGACGATCTGCCCGGTCTCCGCCGCCTCGCCCCTGCGGATGATCACCGTGTCGCCGTCCAGGATGCCGGCGTCGATCATCGAGTCTCCATCGACCTCAAGCGCGAAGTGCTCCCCCGCGCCGAGCAGCGCCAGCGGCACCTCGATCTGCCGACCGTTGTCGCGCAGCGCCTCGATCGGCATGCCCGCCGCGATCTTGCCGTACAGCGGCAGCTGCACCGCCGCCACGTTGTCCGCCGCGCGCACGCCCTGCAGCCGCGCCGTGAAATCGCCGCGGATCACGTTGGGCGCGAAGCCCTGCGCCGCCTCCGCATCGTCCATCACGTCCACCGCCAGGGGCGCCTGCTGCGTCGGCGCCGCGCCCGACATCATTCCCTCCGGCCGCCGCATCACCTCAAGCGCCCGTGCCCTGTGGTGCCGCCGCTTGAGGAAGCCCCGCTCCTCCAGCGCCGAGATCAGCCGATGGATGCCCGATTTCGAGCGGAGTTGCAGCGCCTCCTTCATCTCCTCGAACGACGGTGAGAACCCGGTGCGCGTCAGATGGTCATCGATAAAACTCAGCAATTCGTGCTGCTTGCGCGTCAGCATGGCGGTGCCCCTGTCGAAACGGGCCCCGAACCCCGGGCCGGAACGGGGAGGCTCGGAACAAAATAGAAACTGGCACCATGTTCTACATAAGTTCGCCGCGCCGCGTCAAGCGGGACCGTGCCCGACGAAGCACACAGGGCTGAGCCCCCGCCCTCGATCATGGGTCGCAAAATCCGCGGAAGGCCTATCCTTGAGACCCTCTGGCTTATAGCAGCAATCCTGACACTGACCTGCCAAAGAGCTGATCCCTTCGAAACCCTCTTCCTAAGTGGAGGATTCCAAAGGCGAGCCTTTGGCGGAGTTTGAGGCAGAGCCTCAACCTTGCTTTCTTCACTAGATAAGTGGAAAACTTCCAGCACTACACCAAAAATTCGATACAATCACCGCATTCTGCTTCTATCATCGCGAACGTTCCTGGCGTGGCAATTGGGTGGGTGCGCTTGGAGCCGCCCGAAGGTTCCAAGGGCCTGCCTCGGGCTGTTGGAAGGAGCGGCGGAGGAAAGTCGGCTGCCTTCTTCACAGGCCCACCTCATCCAGCCGGATCACCTCCACCTCCGCCCCCACCCCCAGCGCCGGCGCATGCGGCGCCCGCACCAGCAGCGCGTCCGCCCGCGCCAGCGCCGCCAGCATCGCCGAGTCCTGCACCGCGAACGGCGTGACCCTCAATCCGTCCGCCCCGTCTTCCAGCGACGCGCGCAGGTGGTCCGCCCTGTGGTCGTTCGCCCGCACCGCCGCCCCCAGACGCGCCCTGACCAGCGGCGGCCCGCCGGTCTCGCCCCCCAGCAGCACCCGCAGCGCCGGCAGCAGGAACAGCACGCTGCACACCAGCGACGACACCGGATTGCCCGGCAGCCCCAGCACCGCCACGTCGCCCAGCCGCCCCGACATCAGCGGCTTGCCCGGCCGCATCGCCACCCGCCAGAACCCGGTCCGCATCCCCCGCGCCGTCAGCGCCGCGTGCACCAGGTCGTGGTCGCCCACGCTCGCGCCGCCCGTCGTGACCAGCAGGTCGTGCCCCCCCACCGCGTCCGCCGCCGCCTCCAGCGACGCCCGGTCGTCCCTCGCCACCGGCAGCAGCACCGGCTCGCCGCCGGCCGCGCGCACCAGCGCCGCGATCGCGTGGCTGTTCGACGACACGATCCCCCCCGGCCCGACCGGCTCGCCCGGCATGGCGATCTCGTCGCCCGTCGCCAGGATCGCCACCCTCGGCCGGCGGTGCACCGCGAGCCACGGATGGTCCGCCGCCGCCGCCAGCCCGACGTCGCGCGCGCCCAGCCTGCGCCCGCGCCGCAGCACCACGTCGCCCGCGGCGAAGTCCTGCCCCGCGCGGCGGATGTGGCGCGAGGCCTGCGCCGCCTCGTCCAGCCGCACGGTGGCGCCGTCGCGCGTGCAGTCCTCCTGCAGGACCACTGTGTCCGCCCCGTCCGGCACCACGCTCCCGGTGAACAGCCGCACCGCCTCGCCGGCGCGCAGCACGCCCGCCCAGGGATGCCCCGCCGCCGCGTCCCCCACGACGCGCAGCACCGCGCCCTGCGCCCCGTCCGCCGCCCGCAGCGCATAACCGTCCATCGCGGACACGTCCTCCGGCGGGCTGGTGCGACGCGCCGCCACGTCGCGCGCCAGCACCCGCCCCCAGCCCTCGCTCAGCCCCACCAGCTCCGCCGGCGTGGCCCGTAGCCCGTCCAGCACCGCCGCCCGTGCGTCCTCGACCGAGATCAGCCCGCCATCCGCCATCGCACCGCTCCACGCTCCACCACGACCGGCCTTGGGCGTGGTCGGTCACGTAAGTAAAGCCAGAAACTCTGTCCCTGAACTCCGCCCAGGGCGCGCAAGCAGGCGTCATGATCTCGACCCACAGCGAACTCGGACCGACACCGTCCATTTCCGGGATTTGGCAGCAAGCGGCGCAGTGTCGGCAACACCGAAGGAGCTGGAGGCTGCGGAGATCAGGAGGAGTTGCCATGACCCCGTTCCGTTGCGTCGCTGTCGAGACCAAGACGGCCGAACGTTTCCGCCAAACCGGACATGACGACAACGCGAACGTGCTTCGCCGAGTCGTGGCAACGACCGGTGGCGGCTTTCCGTGCCGGCACTGCCTGCGTCTGGCCGAACCCGGCGAGACGATGCTGCTCGGTTCCTACAATCTGCCCCGGCCACGCGGCATCTACTGGACGCCAAGCCCGATCTTTCTGCACGAGACCGCCTGCGCTCGTGCCGTCAACGAGAACGAGGTCGCGCCGATCGTGCGCGCCAACGCGCTGGTGTCTGTCCGCGCCTACGATGCGGCGGACCAGTGCCTCTACGACCTCGGCCAGGTGTGCGAGGGCAGGTCGGTCGATGCACCTCTCGAACGGGCCCTCGCCGATGCCCGCACGGCGTTCGTCAACATTCACACTGCCCGCCCGGGCTGCCTGCTGTCGCAGGTGGAGCGCCTTCCCGAGCGGCCGTAGTCGAGGCCTGCGGCCGGTCGGCGCCCGGCGGAAAGGCGGCACTCGCGGCCGCCTCCCGTGCGAGCAGGACATGCTTGCGCGCCACCCCCCAGCGGTAGCCGGACAGGCTCCCATCGGTCCGCACCACACGGTGGCAGGCAATGGCGACCGCGACCGAATTGGCGGCACAGGCCGCCGCCACCGCCCGGGCGGCCCGCGGGGCGCCTATGCGCGCCGCAAGCTCGGCGTAGCTGATTGTCTCCCCCGGCCGGATTTTGTTCAGCGCCGTCCAGACGCGGTGCTGGAAGGCGGTGCCCCGCACGTCCAGGGGCAGGTCCAGCCCGCGGGCCGGCGCCTCCACCATCGCGACCACCTGAGCCGTCCAGCGCTCGAACCCCGCCTCGCCCCCGCGCAGCTCCGCGCGGGGAAAACGATCCTGCAACTCGCGCACCAGCCGCTCCGGATCATCGCCGAGCTGGATCGCGCACACGCCCTGGCCGGTCGCCGCCACCAGCACTGACCCGAGCGAACATTCTCCCACCGCGAAGCGGATCACCTCGCCGGTGCCGCCGCAGCGCCGGGCGCGCGGGCTCATGCCGAGCAGCCGTCCGGACTGCGCGTAGAAATGGCCCGTGCTGCTGAACCCCGCCTCGAACACCGCGTCCGTCATCGTCGCGGCCCGGCCCACGACATCGCGAACCCGCCGCGCCCGGTGCGCCGCGGCGTAGGCGCGCGGTGCCAGGCCGGTCGCATCGCGGAACACGCGATGGAAGTGCCATGGGCTGAGCCCGGCCGCCTGCGCCAGGGCGTGCAGCGTCGGGGTCTCCTCGGCCTGCTCGATCGTGCGGCAGGCCGCCAGGACGCTCGCCGCGTGGCGGCCCATGGCCACGTCGGGTCGGCAGCGCAGGCACGGACGAAAGCCGGCGCGAGCGGCGTCGGCGCAGCTCGCATGGAACGCGACGTTCTCCCGCCGTGCAGCACGCGACGGGCAGGACGGGCGGCAGAAGACGCCCGTGGTCCGGACGGAGTAGACGAACGAGCCGTCCGCCGCGCGGTCACGGCACCGTAAGGCAGTCCAGCAGGCGTCGTCGTCGAGGGGGGCGTTCGTCACGGCGGTTCTCCGGAGCGGCGGGCAGTTATCCTCCTCCACGACGCCGGACACGGCGCCATATCCCTTGCGGTTCAATCCTGAAACACGGCTACACGGCAGGCACGCCACATACGGGCAGCCGCCAGACATCGACGCGGAAGAAAGCAAGGCTGGGCTCTGCCCAGACCCGCCAAAGGGCAGGGCCCTTTGGAAACCCATTCTTTAAGTAAAGGATTCCAAAGGCGAGCCTTTGGCGGAGTTTGAGGCAGAGCCTCAACCTTATCTTCTCCGGCCGCCACCCCGGCAGCCGTCGGGCTCAGTCCTGCCGGAACGCCCCCGACTTCCCGCCGTCCTTGTGCACCACCCGCAGCCCGTCCACGCGCATCCCGCGGTCCACCGCCTTGAGCATGTCGTACACCGTGAGCGCCGCCACCGAGGCCGCGCACAGCGCCTCCATCTCCACCCCCGTCCGCCCCGTGGTGCGCACGGTGGCGCTCACCTCCACCCCGCACCCGCCCGAGTCCTCCACCGCTTCCAGATCGAGCGTCACCGCGCTGATCGGCAGCGGATGGCACAGCGGGATCAGCTCCGCCGTGCGCTTGGCCGCCATGATCCCCGCCAGTCGCGCCACCCCCAGCACGTCGCCCTTCGCCGCCGTGCCCTCGCGCACCAGGCGCAGCGTCGAGGCCTGCATCGACACCCGCGCCCGCGCCACGGCCACCCGCGCCGTCTCGGCCTTGCCCGACACGTCGACCATCGCCGCGCGCCCCTGCGCGTCGAAATGCGTGAGCGCGCCCGCCACCATGCCGCCCGGCACCGTGCCCTCGACCGCCGCTCCGCTGCGCCCCGCATCGCCTGGCCTGACCGGAACCTGCGCCGGCCCGACCGCCTCGCCCGACACGCCGCCTCCGAGCGCCACGCCCCCGTGCGCCACCTCGGCGCCAGGGTCCGTCCCGGCGCCCCCCGCCGTCCCGACCCCCGTGCCCGCACCGCCTGCCGTCTCGCCCGCCACCGCCCCGCCCGCGGCGCCCGCCACACCCGGCGGTCCCCCGCCGATCGGCGGCAGCGCCCGCTCGATCACGCTGGCATCCCCAGCAGCGCCCGCGTGGCCGCCGCCACGTCCGCCTGCCGCAGCAGGCTCTCGCCCACCAGGAAGCACCGCGCCCCCACCCGCGACAGCCGCTCCACGTCCGCCCGCCCAGCGATCCCGCTCTCCGCCACCAGCACCCGCCCCGACGGCACAAGCGCCGCCAGCGCCTCCGTCGTCGCCAGATCCGTGCGCAGCGTCCGCAGGTTGCGGTTGTTCACCCCCATCAGCCGCGTGCGCAGCCGCAATGCCCGCTCCAGCTCCGCCGCGTCATGCACCTCCGCCAGCACGTCCATTCCCGCCTCCTCCGCCGCACCCTCCAGCTCCGCCGCCTGCGCGTCCGACAGCGCCGCCAGGATCAGCAGCACGCAGTCCGCCCCCATCGCCCGGCTCTCCCCCACCTGCCACGGATCGACCATGAAATCCTTGCGCAGCACCGGCAGCCCCACCGCGCCCCGCGCCGCCACCAGATGCGCCTCCTCGCCGCCGAAGAACGGCCCGTCCGTCAGCACCGACAGGCACGCCGCCCCCGAGCCCGCGTAGTCCCGCGCCAGCGCCGCCGGATCGAACGCCGGCCGGATCATCCCGCCCGACGGCGAGCGCTGCTTGATCTCCGCGATCAGCCCGACTCCCAGCGGCGCCACGCCACCCGCCGCCACCACGTCGCCCGCATCCCCGCCCGCCAGCCCCGCCGCCGCCAGCAGCGCCCGCGCGAACCCCCTGGGCTCGCCCTGCGCCGCCGCCCGCTCGCGCAGCGTCGCGGCCCCGGGCGCTGCCTTGCGCCGCGCCACCTCCGCCCGCGTCTCCGCACAGATCCGCGCCAGCGCGTCCGGCATCGCCTCGGCCATGTCCCGCAATCCTCCAGAAAGGTAGAAAGCAAGGCTGGGCTCTGCCCAGACCCGCAAAGGGTCCGAGGACCCTTTGATCCCGATACTTAAGTCAAGCAGTTCTAACACCAACGGCTTTAAGTTTTGACCTGTCAGGTGAAAAGGCCAGGGACGCTGCCCCCATGCCTTGAAGCGGGGACCCCGCCAAAGGCTCGCCTTTGGAATCCATTCCTCAAGTTGCGCCGGGTCCAGGGGCGGCTCGCTCCCCGCCTTGAAGCAGGGGCGGGTCTGGGCAGAGCCCAGCCTTGCTTTGCTGATAGGTCAAAACTCAGGGCCGTTGGTATAAGGAGGTCTTCCTTCTGGCCGGGCCCATGGTGGACGGCCTTGAGGGTTCCGCGACCAGCACGCGCCGCCACACCATCGGGCTGATCCCGAGAGGCCAAACCTTGACCTGCGCGACTCTGGCCTCGTCCGGGCTGCGCGATTCGGCGTCAGGCTGAGCGGCAGGGTCAGGCTGCTTCGCGGGGTGGGGCACCAGTCCAGCATACTGCGCCTGCCCCTGCTCCGTCGCGGGCACCACACGCTTTCTCATGGTCCCAATCACCGCAGTCGGGTCGTTTGGCCGGACTCGGCCGCATCACCCATGGCGATCACTGTCGGCCTGATCAGCCCGACACTGTCCTGGATGTGGCTGAGGATTGCCGCGGGGAGGCGGCCGATGTCGCGCGCGGCCTCCACCAGCACCCAATGCGACGCGATAATGGCGTGAACGACGTCAGGCTCCGGCCTTGCTCCGACATAGAGCTGGATGTAACGCTCCGACGCAGCCAGCAATTGGCCGAGAACACGGCGGTCCCAGTCCGACGCTCCGGGCAACAGCTCCAGATGGAAGCGGGCATGCACCTCGTAGACGTCAAATGCACTGCCGTGAGTGAAGATTCGATCGAATTCAGCCATCGTCGCCTCGAGCTTCTGCAACTGTGCTTCATCAATTGCGGTCGCGGAGCGTTCGGCCACGTCCTTTTCGATCAACGTCCGTAGATGAAAGACATTGTCGAAATCTCGCGCGTCGATCGGTGCGATCTGTGGCCGCTTCCCGCGACGGAACACGACAAGGCCACGCCCCTCCAGCCGCCGCAGCGCCTCGCGGATCGGGACGTGGCTCGTCCCAAGCTGTCTGCTCAGGTCCTGGATGGCGACAAACGTTCCCGGTTCAAGCTCGCTGGCCATGATCATGCCGAGGATCGCGGCCGCAACCTGGTCCACCACCGACTGCGGTGGCTTGCTGGCTGCTCGTTCCTCCGCGGCGCCAATTCTGAGCGCCGTTGGGATGCCACCGTTGGCCTGCGGCATGCAGTGACCCCTCCAGGCCCCGAGGGGCGATGCCCCCGCTCCCCGCTCGGGCGGGGGCGCGTCCGCTGGGACGCGGGCCCTGCAACGGCCTTAGAACAAGCCCGCAGCGTACATCAAGGGCCGCTGCGGTTCAGGACCCCTGGGTCATGAACGTTTCCGGCATGTTGCTCGACCAGCCGTTCATGAGGTCGCCGACCTCGTCCGGCCTCACCTCGATCACACGGCTTGCATCGTCAGGGAAGTCGCTCATGCCGGAGCTGAACTCGTTTCGGTTTCCCGTGGGATCGAAAGCATAGGCGAAGCAGTTTGTGCCGAACCCGGATGTGTCGCGGTTCGCGCACTTGTGGCGTCCAGGACCGAACTCCCAGCGATGCCCCGTCTCGATCAGCCTGTCGCCAAGGCGGAAGTAGTGGTTGCCGTCTTCCACCGCGAAGGCGATGTGATGCAGGCGATCGCTGGGGCGCACCGCCTGCATGTAGGCGAAGTCGTGGTCGCGCGCCGTGCTCCGCATCCAGCTTGCGGCCCATTGCCCTTGCATCGTGAGGGCGAGGGACTGCCTGAAGCCGAGCACGGTTCGCATGAACGCGGACACGCGCTCGGGATCGACCTCGCCCAGCAGGTTGACGTGGTCGATGTCGGTCGGCCGATAGGTGCCATCCGACGCCGTGTCCGTTCTGCCGGCGACATGGCCGTTCGAGCCGACGACCAGCTCCATCCGGTGCCCCGAGGGAAGGGTGAAGCTCATGATCTCCGCAGTGCCGGGCCGATCCGCCGGCTGTCGGCGCTCGAAGGCGACGTTATGGTCGCGCAAGCCACGCTCGGCGCGATCGAGGTCGTCAGTGTCATCGACGCCGAAAGCGAAGTTCTCGATGCTGAGCCCGCCAGGAACCAGCGTGAGGTCGACCGCCTCGCCGCGGCAGGCGAGCAGGACCTTCGTCGCTGAGCGGCTGAGGACAACGAGGCCCAGGACACCCTCGTACCACGCGAGCGCCTCCCCGAGATCCCTCACTCGGATGGTCGCGTGGTCCATTCGGTTGAAGGCCATGATCATCACTCCCCTCGAGGTATGTCGGGCGGAACCGCCTCTTGAACTTGCTATTCGCATCGTATATACACTTTGTCAAGCAAGCGTCCGCAACGTGCAAGGCGGCAACGCACGTAGGGGGCGGGCACAATGGCAGGCGTCGATGTCACGTCGCTGATCGACCAAAGCCCGATCTCTCGCACCCAGATCCGCATCTTCCTGCTGTGCGCGGTGGTCGTGTTCCTCGACGGCGTCGACTATCAGGTGATCGGCATCGCCGCCCCGATGCTCATTCGCGACATCGGGTTTGCGCGCGGGCAGCTCGGCTGGATCTTTTCCGCAGCGACGCTGGGCGCGGCGGTCGGCGGCTTCACCTGCGGGCCGATTGCCGATCGGCTGGGCCGGCAGAGGACCCTGGTGGGCACAACAATCCTGTTCGGCGCCGGGACGCTCGCAACGGCCTTCGCGCACGACCTGCCCACCCTGCTGTCGGTCCGCTTCATGACAGGTCTGGGCCTCGGCGGCGCCGTGCCGTGTTTCATCGCGCTAACCTCGGAATACGCGCCGCGCCGACGCCGCGCGACGATCGTGAGCGTCCTTTGGGCCGCGTTTCCGCTCGGTGCCATGGTGGGCGGTTTCGCCAATGCCTATCTCGTCAGGATTGTCGACTGGCGGAGTCTCTTCGTGATCTGGGGTGTCGTGCCCCTGGCCTATGCGGCGGCCCTGTATGTCTGGCTCCCCGAATCCATGCACTTCCTGCTCGTGCGGGGTGATGCCGGCGAGCGCGTGAGGTCGCTGCTTCCCAAGATCACCGGCGTTGCGCTCGTGCCTGGAGCCACCTTGCTCGCCAGCGGGGAGCGCACGCTGGACGCCTCGCCCCGGAACCTGTTCGTTGGTGGACGCGCCGCTGGAACCATCCCGCTCTGGATCGTGCTGCTGGTCGTGCTTGGCACCTTGACGACCATCCAGGTTTGGACGCCGGCGCTGATCACGCCGCTTGGATTCAGCGCGAGCGATGCGGCCCTGGTGCTCGCCTTCAACGGGTTGGGTTCGCTGGTCGGAACCAGCAGCGCGGGCCGGCTGGTTGAACGTTTTGGCGTGGCCCGGTGCCTGGTTCCGGCCTTCGTGCTGTCCTCCGTCGTGGTGCTGCTGTTCGGCTGGTTCGGCACATCGAGCTTCTGGCTGCTTGTCACGGCGGCGGTGCTTGCCGGTGTCTTTCTCGGCATCGCCTCCTCTGGCAGCATCGCGCTCTCCGCCCTTGTCTATCCGACATCCGTCCGTTCCACCGGCATTGGCTGGGCCATGAGCTTCGGCCGCTTGGGCGCGACGCTCGGTCCGCTCGCTGTCGGCCTCATGGTTGGATCGGGCGCATCGGTGGCGCAGGTCTTCCTCGCGATCGCCTCGGCGCTTCTGATTGCGGTGCCCTGCATCGGGGCTCTGGCGATCTACAGCCGCAGAATGCCCACCGAGCTCGCCGCGACGCCCTCCAATGCCATGTCGTGGCTGCCCTGAAAGGAGGCGTCGCGGGCCTGCAGGCGAAAGCCTGAGGGCATCGGCCACGTCCATTGGATCAGGAGACAGATTTGGTTCACGCTCGTGCTCTTGGAGTCCCCATGCATCATCTGGCAGGCGTTCCGACGCACGAGGCTGCGTCCGGGGTAAGTCGGCTGGTGGCGGAGTACTTCCTGCGAACTGACCGGCCGGAGTTCGGCTGCGTCGCAGAGTTGTTCGATGTCCAGGGAGTGCTCCAGCTTGGCCCCCTCAGGCTTGAAGGCCGCGACGCACTCGCCGCATTCTTTGCGCAACGAAACTCGGCGCAGGCTGCCAGTGGGCGGCTTACACGCCATTTCAGTGGTCCCCTGGCGCTGAGGGCGGCTTCGTCAGGCGCCGTGGTGGAAGCGTATTCGAGCGTCGCCGTCTTCGCCGGCGTGGGGACAATGCCGCTCCCATCGGAGCCGCCGTCCAGCATCGTGGACTTCGATGATGTCTGCGCGTTGGATGAGCGCGGAGAGTGGCGGTTCCTCAGCCGCAAGGCGACGATCCTGTTTCTTGGCGCCAACCCCCCGGTGTTCGCGAGATGAGCGTGGACGGAGCGCCGCGGCCGGTCGTTCTCCTGCATGGGTGGGGCGGCTCGTTCGACTCAGCCTTCGCGGACACTGGCTGGCTTGAGCGGCTGGCCCAGGCCGGCCGCGTCGTGGTGCCACTGAATCTGCCCGGACACGACCGGGATGCTTCTCACGATCCCTCGGCCTACGCTGACCTGACCTCGTCTCTTGCAGAGAGGCTTCCCTCAGGGCGATTCGACCTGGTGGGATTCTCCTTGGGGGCCAAGCTCGCCCTGAGCCTGGCCACGCGGTTGCCTGACCGGGTCGGAACGATCGTGCTCGGCGGGGTGGGGGACAATGTCTTCGCGCCAGAGCCGAGTGGCGAGGCCGTGGCATTTGCCCTTGTCAACGGCATCAGGGAAGACACGCCTGGCCCGGTTGCGGCTCTGGTCCGCTATTCCGAGAAGGCCGAGGGTCATCCCCATGCCTTCGCTGCCGTCCTGCGACGCCTGGCCAACCCCACGCTGACCGCGGACGCGCTTGGCCGCATCCGCGCCCCCATCCTGCTGGTCAACGGGGACGGGGACACGCTGGCGCTTCCCGACGGCCGCTTGCGCACGGCCCTGGCGGATCTGAGCTACCGGCGCCTGCCCGAGACTGACCACCTGTCTCTCACCGGCTGCGGCGCCTTCCAGGATGCGGCCGTCACCTTTCTGACCGAAGCCCGTCACCCGGCGCTTTACCTGTAAAAACGCCAGGAGCACAGATGCCAAAACTTAGCGGAATCATAGACGTCCACTCCCACGCCCTGTTCGGGATCGGCCGGGGTTCCCCAATCTCGAACAGCGCGACGGTGCCCACCTGGTCGGTGGAGAGCACGCTCGAGATCATGGATGAGCACGGCATCGAAGCCGTCCTGCTGTCCATTCCCGACAGCGCAAATTACCACACGGGTGCCGAGGGCCGCGACCTCGCGCGACGCAACAACGAGGGACTGGCGGATGTGGTGGCAAGACATCCCAGTCGGTTCGGGGCAATGGCGACCCTGCCTGCGCAGGACATCGACGGCACCATGGCGGAGATGGCATACGCCCTCGACGTTCTCGGGCTTGAGGGAGTCGCCACAAGCACGAACATCAATGACGTCTATCTGGGAGAACCAAGGTTTGATCCGTGGTTCGAGGAGATGAACCGCCGCAAGACCACGTTGTTCATCCACCCGATGAGCACCCAGGTCAGCAGGCCACTCGATCTTGGGATCAATGCGTCCGTGCTTGAGTTCATGTTCGACACCACGCGCATGCTTACGAACATGGTCATCACCGGCGCCAAGAAGCGCTTCTCCGAGGTCAAGATGGTTTCTACTCACGCCGGGGGTACGCTGCCATTCCTGGCGCAGCGCATCGGCGTTCTGATGGACGTGTTCGGCAATGACCGTGGGCTTCCCAGCCTGTCAAGAGAAGACATAAGGCAGGGCTTTGCCTCCTTCTACTATGATCTGACTGGTTCGACAACTCCTGCGCAGTTGGTTGGCCTGAGAGACCTGGTCCCTGCGTCCCAGATCTTGTTCGGTTTTGACGTGCCTTACATGCCGCGAGCTTCCATCGCACCGGCGATCGATGACATCTGTAGCTCCCCGCTCTTTACGCCCGAAGATATCAGGGCGATGTCTCGTGAGAACGCACTGCGCCTGTATCCGCAACTGGCCGCCCGCCTTTCGCAGTAATGCGAGGCTCGCGACAGGCCGGTTCCGATGAATTGGCTATCCCGGTGGCCAGGCCGTGGATGAGCGAACAGGGCCTCTCCGCCGCCTGCCTTCCACCGATGGAGGCCAGGTCGTCAACGTTGCGTTTTCGGACCTTGATCACACAAGAAGCTGCCCGAGCTGCGGGTCGGCGAGGAAGCGGCGGACATCGTCGCGCAGACTGGCCTGGCCCTTGAACGCCGGGACGTAGTCCGCCGGGCGGCCTCCTTGTTTGACCTCAACAGCCAAGCCTTGGCACGCATCGCGACGCCGTGGGGCCGTCCACACCAACAGGGGCAGAGCCCCTGGCCTTCCTACGCCGTCTCCCGCCGCAACGCCTCCAGCGCCCCCAGCGCCCGCCCCCCATCCACCGCCGCCGCCGCCGCCGCCACCCCCTCGCGCAACCCGCCGGCCCGCCCCGCCACCACCAGCGCCGCCGCCGCGTTCAGCAGCACCGTGTCCCGATACGCCCCCGCGTCACCCTCCAGCACCCCCAGCAGCGCCGCCGCGTTCTCCGAAGCGTCCCCGCCCGCGATCGCCGACAGCGGGGCAGGGGCCAGCCCCGCATCCTCCGGCCGCACCACGAACGCGCAGGCCGCCCCGTCCCGCCACTCCACCACCTCCGTCGCCCCCGCCAGCGTCAGCTCGTCCAGCCCCTGCCCATGCACCACCCACGCCCGCTCCGCCCCCAGCCGCCCCAGGACCTCCGCCACCGGCCGCAGCCAGCGCGGCGCGAACACCCCCACGAGCTGCCGCCGCACCCCCGCCGGGTTCGCCAGCGGCCCCAGCAGGTTGAAGATCGTCCGTGTCCCCAGCGCCCGCCGCGCCTCCGCCGCGTGCGCGATCCCCGCGTGGTGCGCCGGCGCGAACAGGAACGCCACCCCCGCCCGCGCCAGCACGCCGCCCACCCGCTCCGGCCCCACCAGCCCCACGCCGAGCGCCGCCAGCACGTCCGCCCCCCCCGAGCGCGAAGACAGCGCCCGGTTGCCGTGCTTGGCCACCACCACCCCGCACCCCGCCACCACCAGCGCCACCGCCGTCGAGATGTTCAGCGTCCCCGCCGCGTCCCCCCCCGTCCCGCACACGTCGATCGCACCCGCAGGCGCCTCCACCCGCACCATCCGCGCCCGCAGCGCCGCCACCGCCCCCGCCAGCTCCGCCTCCGTCTCGCCCCGCACCCGCAGCGCCATCAGCAGCCCCGCCAGCGCCACGCTCCCCGCCCCACCGTCCAGGATCACCCCGAACACGGCCTCGGCCTCC
>CAXSES010000015.1:0-20235 GCA_964236225.1 uncultured Acetobacteraceae bacterium | reverse complement strand
TGAGCCTGGACGACCTCAAGGCGTTCCGCCAGGCGGACAGCAAGACTCCCGGCCATCCCGAGTACCGCATGACCTCGGGCGTGGAAACCACCACCGGCCCGCTCGGCCAGGGCTGCGGCAACTCGGTCGGCATGGCGATGGCCGAGCGCTGGCTGGCCGCACGCTACAACAAGCCGGGCTTCGCCGTGTTCGACCACCGCGTCTACGTGCTGTGCGGCGATGGCGACATGATGGAGGGCGTGACGCAGGAGGCCGCCTCCGTCGCGGCCCACCTGAAGCTGTCCAACCTGCTGTGGATCTACGACAGCAACCACATCACCATCGAGGGCAGCACCGACCTCGCGTTCAGCGAGGACGTCGCCGCCCGCCTGCACGCCTATGGCTGGCACGTCGCCGACGTCGCCGACGCCAACGACACCGAGGCGCTGGCCGCAGCGATCGAGGCGGCCCACGCCGTCACCGACCGCCCCAGCTTCATCCGCGTTCACTCGAAGATCGGCTTCGGCGCGCCGAAGAAGGCCGGCACCGCCTCCGCCCACGGCGAGCCGCTCGGCGCGGACGAGATACGCGGCGCCAAGGCCTCCTATGGCTGGCCCGCGGACGAGAGCTTCCTGGTGCCCGACGGCGTGCGCGAGCATTTCGCCGACGTCATGGGCAGGCGCGGCCACGCGCTGTGCACCGAGTGGGAGGCGATGTTCGCGCGTTACCGCGCGCAGTACCCCGAACTGGCCGCGGAGCTGGACATGATGAACCAGCACACCCTGCCGGAGGGCTGGGACGCCGACATCCCGGTGTTCGAGGCGAGCGAGAAGGGCGTGGCCAGCCGCGACTCCTCGCAGAAGGTGCTCAACGCCATCGCCCCGCACGTGCCGTGGCTGATCGGGGGCGCCGCCGACCTCGCGCCGTCGACGAAGTCCAACCTGACCTTCCAGGGCGCGGGTAGCTTCGAGGCCGACAACTACGGCGGCCGCAACCTGCATTACGGCATACGCGAGCACGCGATGGGCTCGATCACCAACGGCCTCGCCCTGAGCGCGCTGCGCTCGTACGCGTCGGGGTTCCTGATCTTCAGCGACTACATGAAGCCGCCGATCCGGCTGTCGGCGATCATGGAGCTGCCTGTCGTCTACATCTTCACCCATGACAGCATCGGCGTCGGCGAGGACGGCCCCACCCACCAGCCGATCGAGCAGCTCGCCCAGCTTCGCGCCACGCCTGGCCTGATCACTCTGCGGCCCGGCGACGCCAACGAGGTCGCGGAGGCGTGGCGCATGATCCTGCCGCTCAAGGAGCGACCGGTGTGCCTGATCCTCAGCCGCCAGGCGCTGCCGACCGTGGATCGCACGAAGTACGCCTCCGCCAAAGGCGTGGCGAAGGGCGCCTATGTGCTGGCGGATTGCGACGGCACGCCGGAGGTGATCCTGATGGCGACAGGGAGCGAGGTGGCGCTCGCGGTGGGCGCGCACGAGACGCTGGCCGGCGAGAGCATCCGCTCGCGCGTGGTGTCGATGCCGTCCTGGGAGCTGTTCGAGCAGCAACCGCAGGAGTACCGCGACGCGGTGCTGCCGCCGGGCGTGACCGGGCGGGTGACGATCGAGCAGGCGGCGACGATGGGCTGGGACCGCTACGCAGGGGCGTCCGGCAGGATCGTCGGCATGCACACCTACGGCGCGTCGGCCCCGCTCTCCTCGTTGCTGACGAAGTTCGGCTTCACCCCGGAGAAGGTGGCCGAGGCCGCACGCGAGCAGGCGATGGCTAGCCGCGCCAGGGCGAAGACTCCCGCCTGACGCCGAAGCCTCCCCCGGGGGCACCAACGGATGCAGGTCCGGGGTCGCTGACCCCGGCGGGTCCCCGCTTTCAAGACATGGGGCAGAGCCCTGGCCTTCCTCACCGGAGACATTGCCATGCCCCCAGACACCAGCGCGCCCGCCACCCAGTCCGACCGCCCCGAGACCGGCACCGGCCGGGCGAGCCCGCTGCGCCAGCTCGGCGAGAGGGGGCAGTCGGTGTGGCTGGACTTCATCCGCCGCTCGTTCCTGGCCGACGGCAGCCTGACGAAGCTGGTCGAGGAGGACGGGCTGGGGGGCGTGACCTCCAACCCGTCGATCTTCGAGAAGGCGATGGGCGGCGGCGACGACTACGACGCGCAGTTCAAGCAGCTCGCCGCGAAGGGCGACCACGACGCCTCGGCGCTCTACGAGGCGATGGCGATCGACGACATACGCGCCACCGCGAAGATCCTGCTGCCGGTGTTCGAGCGCACTGAGGGCCTAGACGGCTATGTCAGCCTGGAGGTCTCTCCCTACCTCGCGCTGCGCGCCGACGAGAGCGTCGCGGAGGCGCGGCGGCTGCACGCGATGGTCGACCGTCCCAACCTGATGGTGAAGGTCCCCGGCACGAAGGAGTGCGTGCCGGCGATCCGCACGCTGATCTCCGAGGGGATCAACATCAACGTCACGCTGCTGTTCTCGATCGACGCCTACAAGGCGGTGGCCGAGGCCTACATGGCGGGGCTGGAGGAGCGCCACGGCAGGGGCGAGGACATCAGCCGCATCTCCAGCGTCGCCTCGTTCTTCGTCAGCCGCATCGACGCCGTGATCGACAGGAAGATCGACGAGCGCCTCAAGGCGAACGACCCGGAGACGCCGGCGCTGAAGCTGATCCGCGGCAAGGTCGCGATCGCCAACGCCAAGCTGGCCTACGTCTACTACAAGGAGATGGTGGCGACGCCGCGCTGGCAGACGCTCAAGGCCGCCGGCGCCAACCCGCAGCGCCTGCTCTGGGCCAGCACCGGGACCAAGGACAAGGCGTACAGCGACGTGCTCTACGTCGAGGAGCTGGTCGGCGCGGAGACCGTCAACACCATCCCGCCGGCGACGATGGACGCGTTCCGCGACCACGGCACGCCGCGCGACTCGCTGGAGGAGGACGTGGACGGCGCGCGCCATGTCATCGACGAGGCCAAGCGCCTCGGCCTCGACCTGGAGAACGTCACGACGCTGCTGGTCGATGACGGGGTGAAGCTGTTCGCAGACGCGTTCGACAACCTGCTCGGCGCCGTCGCGGGCAAGCGCACGAAGCTGCTCGGCGGCATGGTCTCCGACCTGAAGATCACCCTGCCGGAGCCGTTGCAGAAGGCGGTGGACGCCGAGATGGAGGCGTGGCGCGCCGGCGGCAAGGTGCGCCGGCTGTGGGCGCACGATGCCTCGCTGTGGACCGGGGCTGACGAGGCGAGCTGGCTCGCCTGGCTCGACGTGGTCGCAGAGCGCACCGCCCACGCAGGCGAGCTGACCGCGTTCGGCGAGGAGGTCGCGGCCGAGGGCTTCACCCATGCGCTGCTGCTCGGCATGGGCGGCTCCAGCCTCGGGCCGGAAGTGCTGGCCGAGACTTTCGGCAAGCGCGGCGGCTACCCCGAGATGCACGTGCTGGACAGCACCGACCCGCAGCAGGTCGCGACCTTCGCCGGCAGGCTCGACCTGGCGAAGACGCTGGTGATCGTGTCGTCCAAGTCCGGCGGCACGCTGGAGCCCAACATCCTCAAGGCGTATTTCTTCGACGCCATGCGCAAGGCGGTCGGGCCCGACAAGGCCGGCAGCCATTTCGTCGCAGTGACCGACCCCGGCTCGCACATGGAGGACGTCGCCAAGAAGGATGGCTTCCGCCACATCTTCCACGGCGACAAGCGGATCGGCGGGCGCTACTCGGTGCTGTCCAATTTTGGCCTGGTGCCCGCCGCCGCCATGGGCATCGACGTGGAGCGCTTCCTCGCCGGCGCCGACCTGATGGTGCAGGCCTGCGCCGCCGGCACGCCGCCCAAGCAGAACCCGGGCGTGCAGCTCGGCGTGGCGCTTGGGGTGGCTGGCAGGCACGGCCGCGACAAGGTGACGATCGTCGCCTCGCCCGGCATCGCCGACATGGGCGCCTGGCTGGAGCAGCTCATCGCGGAGTCCACCGGCAAGCAGGGCCGCGGCCTGGTTCCCATCGACGGCGAGACTCCCGCGAGCGCCGACCATTACGGCGAGGACCGCATCTTCGCCTACCTCCGCCTCAACGACGCCCCCGACGCCGCGCAGGACAAGGCGATGGCGGCGCTGGAGGCGGCGGGCCAGCCGGTGGTCCGCGCCGGGCTGAACGGCCACGCCGAGATCGGGCAGCAGTTCTTCCTGTGGGAGTTCGCGACCGCGGTGGCCGGTTCCGTGCTCGGCATCCACCCCTTCGACCAGCCCGACGTCGAGGCCAGCAAGATCGAGACCCGCAAGCTGACCGACGCCTACGCGCAGAGCGGCAGCTTGCCGCCGGAGACGCCGTTCGCCGAGTTCGAGGGCATCAGGCTGTTCGCCGACGCGAAGAACGCCGGGGCCCTGCGCGCCGACAGCCTCGACGCGGTGATCGCGAAGCACGTCGCCCGCATCGGCCCCGGCGACTACGCGGCGCTGCTGGCCTACGTCGAGCGCGACGAGGCCAGCCGCGCCGCGCTGCAGTCCATGCGGCTCGCCATCCGCGACGCGAGGCACGTCGCCACGGTCGCGGAGTTCGGGCCGCGCTTCCTGCACTCCACCGGGCAGGCGTACAAGGGCGGGCCGGACAGCGGCGTGTTCCTGCAGATCACCGCCGCCGACCGCGCCGACCGCGCCGTGCCGGGCGAGAAGTACAGCTTCGGCACCGTGAAGGCGGCGCAGGCGCGCGGCGACTTCGACGTGCTGGCGGAGCGGGGGCGCAGGGCGCTGCGGGTGCACCTGGGCAGCGACGTGGGGGCGGGATTGGCGAGGCTGCACAAGGCGCTGGCGGCGGCGCTGAAGTAAGGCCAGGGGCTCTGCCCCTGGACCCCGCCAAAGGGCGAGCCCTTTGGAAACCTTGACTTAAGTAATGGGATCAAAGGGCCTCCGGCCCTTTGCGGGTCTGGGCGGAGCCCAGCCTTGCTTTCCTCCTGAAGGGGACACGCGATGGAACTCGGCGTCATCGGGCTCGGCCGCATGGGCGGCAACATCTGCCGCCGCCTGCTGCGCGCCAAGCACAGCATCGTGGCCTTCGACCGCGACGAGGCCGCGGTCAGGACCGTGACCGGCAGCGGCGGCCAGGGCGCGTCCGGCGTCGAGGACATGGTGCGCCAGCTCAAGGCGCCGCGCGCGATCTGGGTGATGCTGCCCGCCGGCCCGATCACCGAGGCGACGGTGACGCAGCTCGCCGGCCTGCTCTCGCCGGGCGACACGATCATCGACGGCGGCAACTCGTACTACAAGGACGACATCCGCCGCGCCCGCGAGGTCCGCGCCAAGGGGATCAACTACGTCGACGTCGGCACCTCGGGCGGCGTGTTCGGCCTGTCGCGCGGCTACTGCATGATGATCGGCGGCCCTGGCGACGAGGTGGCGCGCCTCGACCCGATCTTCGAGGCGCTGGCCCCTGGGGCCGGCGACATCCCGAAGACCGAGGGACGCGGGCAGGAGCGCGACGCCCGCCCGGAGAAGGGCTACATGCATTGCGGCCCCGCCGGCTCCGGGCACTTCGTCAAGATGGTGCACAACGGCATCGAGTACGGGATGATGCAGGCCTACGCCGAGGGCTTCGACATCCTGGCCGGCAAGGCCTCGCACGAACTGGCGGAGGAGGAGCGGTTCACCATCGACACCACCGACGTGGCCGAGGTGTGGCGCCGCGGCAGCGTGATCTCGTCGTGGCTGCTCGACCTGACGGCGAACGCGCTGGCGGAGAACGCCACCCTGTCCGAGTTCAGCGGCGAGGTGCACGATTCCGGCGAGGGCCGCTGGACCATCGAGGCGGCGATCGAGCAGGCGGTGCCGGTGCCGGTGCTGTCCTCGGCGCTCTACGCGCGGTTCCGCTCGCGCTCCGGCAACACCTTCGGCGAGAAGCTGCTCTCCGCGATGCGCTTCCAGTTCGGCGGCCACGTGGAGCAGCTCCCCGGCGACACCAAGCCGGCCGAGGTGAAGCACGAGGACGCCGTCAAGAAGGGCGGCTGAGCGTTGTGCCCCTGGACGAGAGGCTGAGCGCCGTGGAGGTCGCGGACACCCGCCTGGCCGACGACCCCGAGGCGCTGGCGCGCGGCGCGCCGGTGGCGGCGCCGCCGTGCGCGATGGTGATCTTCGGCGCGGGCGGCGACCTGACTCGCCGGCTGCTGATGCCGGCGATCTACAACCTGCGCGCCGGCGGGCTGCTCAGCGAGGAGTTCCGCGTCGTCGGCGTGGACCGCGTGGAGAGCGACGACGAGTCGTTCCGCGACCGCCTCAACGAGGCGATGGTGGACTTCGTCGCCCACCGACGCGGCGAGGCCGGCGCGGACACGATGAACCGCGCGGCCTGGGACTGGCTGCGCGCCCATGTCGGCTACGTGCAGGGCGACTTCGACGACCCCGCGCTCTACGAGCGGCTCGGCGCGGTGATCGGCGAGGGCAACTGCGTGTTCTATCTCGCGGTGGCGGACCGGTTCTTCGGGCCGATCGTGGACCGCCTCGCGCAGGCCTCGCTGATGGAGCAGCGCGACAGCCGGTTCCGCCGCGTCGTGGTGGAGAAGCCGTTCGGCCACGATTTCGGCAGCGCGCGGGCGCTGAACGAGCGGCTGCTGCGCGCGGTCGAGGAGACGCAGATCTTCCGCATCGACCACTACCTCGGCAAGGAGACGGTGCAGAACATCATGGCGCTGCGCTTCTCCAACGGCATGTTCGAGCCGCTGTGGCGCCGCGACCACATCGACCACGTGCAGATCACCGCCGCCGAGACCGTGGGCGTCGAGCGCCGCGGCGCGTTCTACGAGAGCACCGGCGCGCTGCGCGACATGGTGCCCAACCACATGTTCCAGCTCCTCGCCATGGTGGCCATGGAGGCGCCGACCTCGTTCGACGCCGACGCCGTGCGCACGGAAAAGGCGAAGGCGATCCAGTCCATCCGCCCGATGAACCGCGAGAACGCGCTGAACCGCGTGGTGCGCGGCCAGTACCGCGCGGGCAACGTCGGCGGCCGCGCGCTCCCCCCCTACCAGGACGAGGCGGACGTGGACGCGCGCTCCTCCACCGAGACCTACGTGGCGCTCAAGCTCGCCATCGATTCGTGGCGCTGGGCCGGGGTGCCGTTCTACATCCGCACCGGAAAGCGCCTCGCGACCCGACGCACCGAGATCGCGATCCACTTCAAGCAGGCGCCCTACGCGCTGTTCCGCGACACGCCGGTCGAGAAGCTCACGCCCAACATCATGACGCTGCAGATCCAGCCAAGCGAGGGCGCCACCCTGCAGTTCAGCGCCAAGGTGCCGGGGCCGACGGTGCGGCTCGGCGGCGTGAAGATGAACTTCAACTACGCGGACTGGTTCAGCGAGGGACCGTCCACCGGCTACGAGACCTTGCTCTACGACGTGCTGATCGGCGACGCGACGCTGTTCCAGCGCGCGGACAACGTGGAGGCGGGATGGGAGGTCGTGCAGCCGGTGCTCGACTCGTGGGACGCGGGGCACATCCACGTCCATCCCTACGCGGCGGGGAGCAGCGGGCCGAGCGAGGCGGACGCGCTGCTGGCGCGGGACCGGCGGCACTGGCAGCCGCTGTGAGCAGGGAAGGAAGGCCAGGGCTCTGCCCCATTGCTTGGAAGCGGGGACCCGCCAGGGGCAGCGCCCCTGGACCGGCGCACGAAAGGCAGCGGGGCCCGGGACCCAATGGAGGGTTTCCAAAGGCCCGGTCTTTGGCGGGGTCCAGGGGCAGCGCCCCTGGCCTTCCTTCATGACCCCCATTCGCCTGCTGATCTCCGACGTGGACGGCACGCTCGTCACCAGCGACAAGCGCCTCACCCCGGCCACGGTCGACGCCGCCGCCCGCCTTCGCGCCGCCGGCATCCGCCTGGCGCTGACCAGCGCCCGCCCGCCGCAGGGCCTGGCGCTGTTCGCCGGGCCGCTGGGCCTCGACACGCCGCGCGGCGCGTTCAACGGCGGCACCATCACCGCCGCGGACGGCGCCGTGCTGGAGGCGCGGCTGGTGCCTGAGCAGGCCGCGCGCGAGGCGGTGGCGTTCCTGGAAGGGCACGGCGTCGATGTGTGGCTGTTCGTGGGCGAGCACTGGCAGGTGCGCAACCCGCACGCCCACCACGTCGCGCTGGAAACCCGCACGCTGCAGCAGCCGCCCACCGTGGTGGAGGGGTTCGACGGCCTGCTCGGCCGCTGCGGCAAGATCACCGGCAGCAGCACCGACCACGCCCTGCTCGCGCGGCTGGAGGGCGAGCTGCACGCGCGGATCGGCGCGGCGGCCAACGTGCACCGCAGCCAGGCGTACTACCTCGACGTCACGCACCCCGACGCCAACAAGGGCTTCGCCGCGACGCGGATCGCGGCCCTGCTCGGCGTCGAGCTGCGCCACGTCGCGGCCATCGGAGACCAGGCGAACGACGTGGCGATGTTCGAGGTCGCCGGCACAGCGATCGCGATGGGCAACGCGCCGCCCGACGTGCAGGCCCGCGCGCACCAGGTCAGCCGCTCCAACCAGGAGGAGGGCTGGGCCTGGGCCGTGGACCGCTTCGTGCTGCCGCGCCGACCCCCGGAGAACGAACCCCCGGAGAACGAGCCCCCGGAGAACGGGCTCCAGGAGAGCACGCGATGACACGTGACCACCCCGCGCCGCGGCGCATCCGCCTGGTGCTGGCAGACGTGGACGGCACGCTGGTGACGAAGGAGAAGGTGCTCACGCCGCGCGCCGTCGCCGCGGTCCACGCCCTGCACGCGCGCGGCATCGCCTTCGCCGTGACCAGCGGCCGGCCGCCGAAGGGCATGGCGATGCTGGTCGAGCCGCTGTCGCTGGGCACGCCGATCTCCGGGTTCAACGGCGGGCTGGTGGTCGGGCCGGACCTCGTCACCGTGCTGGAGAGCCGCACCCTGCCGCGCGCGGCGGCGGAGCAGACCCTGGCGCTGCTGGAGAGGCTCGGGCTCGACGCCTGGGTGTACAGCGGCGAGGACTGGCTGATCCGCGACCCTGGCGCGCCGCACGTCGCCCGCGAGGCCGCCACGGTGCGGTTCGACGCCAGGGTGGTGCCACGCTTCGAGGGCGACATGCTCGACCACGTGGTCAAGGTCGTGGGCGTCAGCGACGACCTGGAGCTGGTGCGCCGCGCCGAGGCGGAGGCGCAGGCCGCGCTGGGCGAGCACGCTTCGGCCGCGCGCTCGCAGCCCTACTACCTCGACGTGACCCACCCCGAGGCGAACAAGGGCGGCGCGATCGCCTGGCTGTCGCGCCACCTCGGGGTCCCCGCCGCAGAGATCGCCACGCTCGGCGACCAGCCGAACGACGTGCTGATGTTCCGCCCGAGCGGCCTGGCGATCGCGATGGGCAACGCCTCGGCCGAGGTGCAGGCCGAGGCCGACCGCGTCACCGCCTCCTACGAGGAGGAGGGGTTCGCCCGCGCGGTGGAGGAGTTCATCCTGCCGCTCGCCGGGGACGGCACGGACGGGAACGGCAGGGAGGGCGCGCGATGACGCAGACCTACGACGGCACCCCGCTCGCCAACCGCATTGTGCTCGCCGACGCCCCCGCGGTCGCCCGGCACGCGGCGGAGCTTCTCGTCGACGAGGCCGCGCAGATCTCCGGCCGCTTCGCCCTGGCCCTGTCCGGCGGCTCGACGCCGAAGCTGCTTTACGAGCTGCTGGCCGGCCCGGAGTTCCGCGACCGGATGCCGTGGCCGCGCGTGCACCTGTTCTGGGGCGACGAGCGCTGCGTGGCGCACGACCATGCCGACAGCAACTACCGCATGACCCGCGAGGCGATGCTCGACCACCTGCCGATCCCGCCGGAGAACGTCCACGCGATCCCCACCGACACCACGCCCGAGGACGGCGCGGCGCGCTACGACCGCACCCTGCGCACCTATTACGGCCGCGAGAGCCTCGACGCGGCGCGCCCGCTGTTCGACGTCACCCTGCTCGGCCTTGGCGAGGACGGCCACGCCGCGTCGCTGTTCCCGGGCAGCCCCGCGCTGGGCGAGACCTTCGCCTGGGCCAGCGCGGTGGACTCCCCCGGCGGCGCCAACGTCGCCCAGCCGCGCATCACCCTGACCCTGCCGGCGATCGCCAGCTCTGGCACGGTGCTGTTCCTCGCCGCCGGCGCCGGCAAGCGCGCGATCCTGCAGCGGGTCTGGCAGGGCGACCACGCGCTGCCGTCGGCCAGGGTCCGCGCGATGGGGCGCACGCTGTGGGCGGTGGACCGGGCGGCGGCGGGATGAGCGGGGCGCCCACCTGCCGGAAGGAAGCAAGGCTGGGCTCTGCCCAGACCCGCCAGGAGCGAAGCCGCCCCTGGACCCGGCTTGACTGAAGGGAAGGCGGTCCAGGGGACCTTCCCCTGGCGGAGTTTGAGGCAGAGCCTCAACCTTGCTTACTTCTTCTTGGGAGTCCCCCGATGCCCGACCCCGCCTCCGACCAGAAACGCGCCGCCGCCGAAGCCGCCGCCGCCCTGGTGGAGTCCGGCATGGCCGTCGGCCTCGGCACCGGTTCCACCGCGTACTACGCCATCGCCGCCCTGGTGCGCCGCGTCCGGGAGGAAGGCCTGCGCATCGTGGCGATCCCGACCAGCGAGCGCTCCGCCGCCCAGGCGCGCGAGGGCGGCATCCCGCTCGTGGATTTCTCCACGCACACGCGGCTCGACCTGACGATCGACGGCGCGGACGAGATCGCCGGCGCCTCGCTGGACCTGGTCAAGGGCCTGGGCGGCGCCCTGCTGCGCGAGAAGATCGTGGCCGCGGCCAGCGCGCGCGAGATCATCGTCGCCGACGCGGCCAAGCTCGTGGACCGGCTCGGCAGCCGCGCCCCGGTGCCGGTCGAGGTCGCGCCCTGGGGCTGGGAGTCCACCGCCGCGCGCATCGCCCGCCTCGGCGCGCGCGTCGTTCGCCGCGAGGCCGCGCGCGAGTCAGGGGGCGCGGCGTTCGTCAGCGACGGCGGCAACCTGATCCTGGACTGCGCCTTCGGCCCGATCGAGGACCCGCGCGCGCTCGACCTCGCCCTGCGCGCGCTGGTCGGCGTGATCGAGACAGGGCTGTTCATCGGCCTTGCCACAGAGGCGTTCGTGGCCACGCCCGACGGCGTGCGGCACCTGGAGGCGCGATGACCGGGGGCGACGACGGCGCGGCGGGCGTGGCGCCGCAGGTGCTGGTGGTGATGGGCGTCTCCGGCGTCGGCAAGACCACCATCGCCCGCGCGCTGGACGAGCGGCTGCACTGGCCGTTCCAGGAGGGCGACGAGCTGCATCCCAGGGCCAACGTCGACAAGATGGCGTCCGGCCACGCGCTCACCGACGCGGACCGCGCGCCCTGGCTGCGCGCGGTGGCCGCCTGGATCGAGGCGCGCCGGCAGGCAGGCGAGCCCGGCGTCATCACCTGCTCGGCGCTGCGCCGCTCCTACCGCGACGCCATCACAGGCGGGCGCCCCGGCGTTCGCATCGTCTATCTCAGGGCCGACCGCGCCGTGATCGCCGAGCGCCTCGGCCGGCGCCAGCACCACTACATGCCGGCCGACCTGCTGCAGAGCCAGTTCGCCACCCTGGAGGAGCCCTCGCCCGACGAGCACGCGCTCACCGTGCAGGTCCACGGCGGCGTCGAGGACATCGTGGCCGAGATCGTCGCGAAGCTGCGCGGCGAGGAGTAGCGGCGGCCCGCCTGGGTCGTTGCCCGCCTGGGTCGTTGCAAGAGCAGGCGGAGGGAGAGCCCTGCCTCGCCTGTCCGCCGGGTCCGACGCGCTGCCGCCTCGCAGGGGGCAAGGCAGGGGCTCCGCGTCGGGCAGGCGCCTTCGGACTTCGCCCGCGGCACGCCCGCGACGCCATCTCGCAGGGCGGGCCCGCCACCCGAGGAGACGCCATGCCGCCTTTGGGGCAGAGCCTCGAACGACAGGCCCGCCGCTTCGCCGCCACTCTGCTCTGGCGCGTCCGCGGCCGCCCCGGCGCCGTCCGCCACCCGGGGAGCTTCCTCCCCCTCGACCGGCTCGCGACCCTCCATCCGCCTTACCGCCCGACCTACCGTTTCGGCGGCGGCCGCATCGACGCGGCCCACGCCCGGCTCGGCGCGAGCGCGATGCAGGGCGACATCATCGACCTGGGCATCCCGGGCTGGCTGCGCCCCGCCGACGCGCTCAAGCTCTACGAGCTGGCCTACTTCTCCGACGGCGACGTCCTGGAGATCGGCTGCTACCACGGCCTCTCCACCCGCATCCAGACCGACGCCCTGCGCCACGCCGGCCGCGGCCGCGCCGTCACCTCGCTGGAGCTGAGGCCGGAGTACGTGGCCGAGGCCGAGCGCCACACCGCGGACAACGCCGCTTTCCGCGCCTTCGTCACCGGCGACGCCCGCGCCTCCTGTGCCGCCCTGCGCCGCGACGGCCGCCGCTTCGGCACCGCCTTCGTGGACCACTCCCACACCTACGAGCTGGTCCACGCCGCCTGCCAGGACCTCAAGCACCTGCTCAACCCCGGCGGCTTCGCCCTGTTCCACGACTACAACGACGAACGCAACGCCCACGACCCGGAGTACGGCGTCTACCAGGCGGTCCGCGACGCCTGCGCCGACGGCAGCTTCAGGTTCTGCGGCATCTACGGCTGCACGGGCCTCTACCGGCGCACCCCCTGAGGACGGCGGCCCGGCGGCTCCAGGGCGTGACCGGCGACGCAGGCGGGGCCGGGCCGCCGGGAGCAGGCCCCCGGACTCCGCCAGGGCGAGCCGCCCAGGACCGGCTTCACTTGGGCCAGCGGCCGGATGCGACGGGCGTTCAGGCAAGCAAGGCTGGGCTCTGCCCAGACCCGCCAGGGGGGAGGCCCCCCCTGGACCCGCTTTACTTAAGTGTTGGTTTCCAAAGGCGAGCCTTTGGAAACCAGCATCCAAGCAGGGCCAAGTCAGGGGCGGCTCGCCCCCGCCTTGAAGCAGGGGCGGTCCGGGCGGAGCTGGCCGAAGGTTCCGATGGCCTGCCTGGGCCATTGGAATGGTCGGCGGCGGGAGAGCCCGGCCTTGCTTGCTACCTCGCCGCGGCCGTCGTTTAAACTGTCATGCCGTCGCGGTCCGACACACCTTGGTAATCCCCGAGGTGTAGGATAATGGCACGCGGCGGCCTGGGCCGCCGGCCACCGCAGCGCGCGAGGGACCTTGCATGGCGAACGAGCTGACCATGGAATTCGGCGCCTCCGGCAACGGCGGCGAGTATCGCGGCACCGGCTGGTCGGAGCCCGAAGGCACCGGCACCTGGATGCTCGGGCAGCAGAGCCTCCTGGTGCTGCCGCGGCCGGAGACGAAGGGCGACTACCGCTTCGAGCTGGATATCGGGGCGCTGACCGGGCCGGGGCATCCGTCGCAGCACCTCGCGGTGCGCGTGAACGGCATCGTCGTGGCCGAGTTCGCTCTTGACGAGGACACGGTGGAGCACTGCGTGCTGCCGTGGTCGGTGATCGGGCGCGAGCCTGGGCTGACCCTGGTGCTGTCGCATCCGGATGCGTGGCGCCCGTCGGAGCTGACCGGCGGCGAGGGCGACCAGCGGGAGATGTCGTGCTTCCTGCGCGCCGCCCGGCTGTCGCTGCACGAGGCCGCCGCCATGCCCGCGCCCGCCGGCACGGCGACGGGCGCGCCTGCCCCGAGCCCCGCGACGCCGGCTCCGGCCGCCGCTCCTGCGGCGAGGACGGTTCCGGCCGCCGGGACCGTGCCCGCACGTCCCGCCACGGCCGCCCCGACGCCTGTCACCGCACCGCCTGCCGCCCCGAAGCCTGTTGCCCCAACGCCCGTCGCCGCAACGCCCGTCGCCGCAACGCCCGTCACCGCAACGCCTGCCACTCCGAAGCCCGTCGCCGCACCGCCTGTGGCTCCGAAGCCTGTCGCCCCGACGCCCGTCGCCGCACCGCCTGCCGCCCCGAAGCCGATGCCTCCGATTCCCGCACCGGCCGCCGCCAGGGCACCCGCTCCGGCTTCGACGGCCCGCGCCGCCCCGCCGCCCGCCACGACGGTCCCCGCTGCCCTCAGGCCGTCCACGCCGGCTTCGTCCGCCCCGCCCTCCGCTCCCAGGTCCCCCGTCCCGACACCCGCCATTCCACCCATGCCCGCCATTCCGCCCAGGCCGGCTGCGGCGGCTCCCGACGTCGCGCGCTCGCCCGCGCCGGCCTCGGAGACCCGGGTGCCGTGGTGGAAGAAGCTGCTGGGCTGACGCGCAGCCGGGCCGGGTCGCGTATCCACGGGCCGGGAGGTGTTCTAGTCTCGCCAGCCCTGGCTGGAACACGATGACCGAACGCCCCCACTCCTCCCCAGACCTGCTGCCTGCGCGCGGCCACCGCTATCCTGCCCCTGTCCCCCTCTCCCCCGGCACGTCGGCCCAGGGCGGTGCGGTCGCCGCAGCCGCGACCCGGCGCCGGGTCCGGCTCGCGGCGTCGCTCGCCACCACCGCGGCGGTGCTCGGCTTCGCCGGGTGGGCCCTCCTCTCCGTGCAGGGCGCCGCGGCGACGGTGCGCGCCGACCTGGCGCGCGCGGCTTGGCTGCTGCCTTGGCTCGTGGCGCTGCATCTCGGGCAGCTCCTGCTGTCCGCCATCGCGTGGCGCGGCCTGCTGCCGTCCCCCCCGCTGCCCGCGAGCCGGCTGCCCGCGAGCCTGCTGCCCGTCCGCTCATCCGCCCGCACGTCCTCGCGTCCGGACGCATGGCCAGGCGCACGGCAGGACGCCCGCCCGTCGCTGGCGCTGTTCTGGCGGCTGCGCGTGGTGCGCGAGGGCATCGACTCGCTGCTGCCGGTCGCCCAGGTCGGGGGCGAGATCGTGGCCGCGCGGCTGCTGGGGCGCCTGGGCCTGCCCGCCCCGCGCGCCGCCGCCAGCGTCGTCGTCGACGTCACCCTGGAGCTGCTGACGCAGGTGGCGTTCCTGGCCGTGGGCCTGCTGGCGCTGGCGACTCTGCCGGGCGGCCGCGCCGCGCAGCCGGGCGCCGCGGGCTGGGCCGCGATGGCGTGGCTGCTGCCGGCAATAGGCGGGACGGCGGCGCTGCTGGTCCTGGCGCAGCGGTTCGGGGCGCTGCGCGGCCTGGAGCTGGTGGCGCGCGCGGTGTCGCGCCACGTCCCCGGCCTCGCCGACCTCGCCGGGCTCCAGGCCGAGGCGCGGGCGATCTACCGCCGCGGCCCCGCCCTGCGCCGCGCCGCCGCCCTGCACGGACTGGCCTGGCTGCTGGGCACGGCGGAGACCTGGGCGGTGCTGCACGCGCTCGGGCTGGGCGCGTCGCCGGTGCAGGCCCTGGTGGTGGAGAGCCTCGGCATGGCGGCCCGCTCCGCCGGCTTCGCCCTGCCCGGCGCGATCGGCGCGCAGGAGGGTGGCTTCATCCTGGCGGTGGCGGCGGCGGGCCTTCCCGAACTGGCCGCCTGCCTGCCGCACGCCGCCTGCGCCCACGCCGCCCCGCTCGGCCCGGCGACGCTGGCGCAGCTCGGGACGGGAGCGGCGGCACTCGCGTCGCCCGGGATCGCGATCGGCCTGTCTCTGTCGCTGCTCAAGCGGCTGCGCGAGATCGGCACCGGGGCGATCGGCCTGGCGCTGTGGCGCTGGCGCTGGCCGGCGCCGCACCCGCAGCAGGCTGCGCCCGACCCGCGCTAGGCGTCTCCGGCGACCCCCGGGCCCGCGGGCAAAAAAAGAGCGGGGACATGCCCCGCTCCCCGTCCAGCCCGTGTCAGGGCCGGCCGTGATCCGGCTGGATCAGAACTCGCTCGGCATGTAGCCGTTGATCTCGAGAGCCACGCAGATCTCGCTGATGGTGGGGCGCGTCCAGGCCATTGTCATCATCCTTCAAGAGGCGGGCGCCGGATGCGCCCTGATGTTCCGAAGCCATCATCGCCAGGATCGTCGCGTCATGGTCTCGGCAACCATAACCCTACGGAGGCTTCGTCCATAGGTCCATGACAAAAGAACTATGCCCGCCATAGGCGTACCCTATCAACGGCGATGCGGACGGCCCCTGACATTGACCTGTCAGCAAGCAAGGCTGGGCTCTCCCTCCGCCTGGCCCTTCCAACGACCCAAGCGGGTCGTCGAAACCTTTGGCAAACTACGCCCAGACCCGCCAGGGGGGGAGGCCCCCCTGGACCCGGCGCAACTCAAGGGAAGGCGGTCCAGGGGACCTTCCCCTGGCGGAGTTTGAGGCCCAGTGCTTGAAGGCGGGGCCTCAACCTTTCTTGCTTCGCCGGTCACTCCAGGGAACCAGCGTCATGCCTCGGAACAACCGGTTTCCCGGAAGCTCCCTGCGTTGCACGAGGAGCCTCCGGGGTTCCGACAGCCCGCCGGCTGCCTTCCCGCCCGGGCCTACGCTCCTGGCGGCAGGTTCACCGCCAGCACGCGCGCCGTCTCGTCGTGCCACGCCACCACGCTGCGCGACCCAGGCCCAACCTCCAGCCGGCCCATGTGGTCGAGCGGCGCGCCCATCACGTGCAGCAGCGCCGCCTTGATGACGTCCGCGTGGCTCACCACCACCAGCTCCGCCGCGCCATGCCCTGCGTGCAGCCGCTCCAGCGTCGCGACCGTGCGCGCCTGCACCGCCAGCATGCTCTCGCCCCCCGGAATCGCCGCGCTGGAGCGGAACCGGTTCCAGCGGTCCCATTCCGGGCGCCCGCGCAGCGCCTCGAACGCCACCTCCGTCCACTCGCCGCAGTCGATCTCGACCACCGCCGGATCGACCTGCACCGACAGGCCCAGCGCGGCGGCGATCGGCGCGGCCGTCTCCGCCGCGCGCTGCACCGGGCTCGACACCACCGCCGCCACCGGGCGACCGCGCAGCGCCTCGGCCACCCGCGCCGCCTCCGCGTGCCCGGCCGCGGTCAGGCCGTGGCCCGGCGCGCGGCCGCCCAGCGCGCGGTCGATCAGGCCGTATTGTCCGTGGCGGACCAGATGGAACAGGGTCTGCATGGGAGGCGCTCCACGCCGGCGGCACATGGGGCGCGCCGGACGCGCCTGCATAGCGCCGCCAGGGCGCGAACGGCAGGGGAGGACGCGCGGAGCAGGCAGGGTTGAGGCCGCGCGTTCAGGCACCAGGCCTCGAGCCTCCGCCAAGGGCAGGCGTTCGGAGCCCAGCCCTTGAGAGAAGCCGGCCCAGGGCGCCTCCCCCCGCCTTGAAGCAGGAGCGGGTCCGGACGTGGCTGCCCGAAGACTCCGACAGCCTGCCTGGGCTGTTGGAATGGGCGACGGAGGCAGGGTCCGGCCTTGCCTTGCTGCCCGGCGGAGTTGCGCCCCCGCCGAATCCGTGCACGGTCCCGCCGACCTCGCCTGACAGGAGCGCCTGCGGTGTCCGGACCCGACGACATGCATTCCTACGAGCCGCGGCACGGGCACGGCCTGCCGCACGACCCGTTCAACGCCATCGTCGGCCCGCGCCCGATCGGCTGGGTGTCCACGCGCGGGCGCGACGGCTCGCTCAACCTCGCGCCGTACAGCTTCTTCAACGCGTTCAACTACGCGCCGCCGATCGTCGGCTTCTGCTCGAACGGCGCCAAGGACAGCCTGCGCAACTGCCGGGAGAGCGGCGAGTTCGTCTGGAACCTCGCCACCCGCGCGCTCGCGGAGCCGATGAACCGGAGCTGCGCCGCGGTGCCTTACGGCACCGACGAGTTCGCGCTGGCCGGCCTCACGCCGGAGGCCTCGCGCCTGGTGGCCGCGCCGCGCGTCGCCGAGAGCCCTGTCGGCTTCGAGTGCCGCGTGTCCGACGTCGTGCAGCTTCGCGGGCATGAGGGCGGCGCGGTGCCGGCGTGGCTGGTGCTGGGCGAGGTGGTCGCGGTGCACATCCGCCGCGCGCTGCTGGCGCAGGGCGTGTTCGACACCTTCTCCGCCGGCATCGTCCTGCGCGCCGGCGGACCCTCCGCCTACGCCGAGATCCGGCCGGACAGCCGCTTCGACATGCGCAGGCCGACCTAGCTCGCGGGCCGCCGCCCCACGCGTCCGGCCCGGCCCGGCCCGCCGCCCTGCGCCCGGCCGGCGATCCAGCCGCACGCGCAGCCGGGCCGCCAGCCCGCCCGCGCCCGGCCCACCCGCCCCACGCCGACCTGCCGCCGGAGTTCCGACTTGAAGCCGCCAGGCCACGCCGTCATCCGTGCCGCGGCCCTGCGGTTCACGCCCCTCCTGTTCGCGCCCGGGGCCGTCCGGGTGCTGTGCTACGCCTGGGCGCTCGGCGTCGGGCTGTGGATCGTGCTCGGCCTCTTCCCGCGCGACCTGCTGCTGCACGGCGTGGTGGCGGATTCGCGCGTCACCGGCGACGTGGCGCAGCACGTCGTGGGGCAGAGGGCATTCCTCCAGGATTCCTGGCGCTGGCCGCTGCTGCGCACCGCGATGCTGGACTGGCCGGACGGGCTCAACGTCGCCATGACCGACGCCAACCCGCTGGCCATGCTGCCGCTCAAGCTGGTGGGCGCGCTGCTGCCGGCCGGGTTCTCGGCGGTGCAGCTCTGGCTCGCCCTCGCCTACCTCCTGCAGCCGCTGGCCGCCGTGCTCGCCCTGCGCAGCGCCGGCGAGACCCGCCTGGTGCCCGCGGTGGCGGTGTCGCTGCTCGCCGTGTCGATGCCGACCTTCCTGTACCGCCACACGCACAGCGCGCTGTCCTCGCACTTCCTGCTGCTGCTGGCGCTGGCGTCGTATTTCCGCACCACGCGCGGGCTGCGCGGCCGGGACTGGCTGCCCCTCGCGCTGCTGCCGGCGAGCTTCCTGGTCCACCCGTATCTCGCGTTCATGGTGCTGGCGCTGCTGCTGGCGGCGCCGGCGACGCTGCTGCTGCGCGCGGACCGGCGCTGGCTGCGCGCGACCGTGGCGCCGGCCGCGGGCCTGGCGCTGGGCGCGGCGCTGGGGCGGGTGCTTGGCTACGCGGCCGAGCCGCCCAGCCGCGGCTTCGGCGAGGCGTCGATGAACGCGCTGTCGCCGGTCTTCCCCACCTTTTCCCACCTGTTCGGCCGGGGCCTGGGGTTCGTGGACGCGACCGGCTGGCAGTATGACGGCTACCAGTTCCTCGGCGCCGGTCTGCTGGCGCTGCTGCCCTGCTGCGTCGTGGCCGCCTGCCTGAGCACGCGCACCCGCTTCCTGAGCCGCCACTGGGGCCTCGCGCTCGCCAGCCTGGCGCTCACCGCGCTGGCGCTGTCGGACGTGGTCTATGTCGGCACCCACAAGGTGCTCGACCTGCATCCCGTGCCCGCGGTGTTCCACCAGCTCCGCGCCTCCGGCCGGCTGTTCTGGCCGGTGGCCTACCTCCTCGCGGTCGGCGCTGTGGCCACGATCGCGCGCGTCGTGCCGCGCCCGCTGGCCTATCCCCTGCTGATCGCCGGCGCGGCGCTTCAGGTGGCCGACGCCCGCGACCTGCGCCGCACCATGGCCCGCGACCTGCGCGCCCGCGCGGTGCCCGTGGTGGAGCAGGCGCTGCTCGACGGCCTGGTCTCGCGCCACGCCGGGCTCACGCTGCTGCCGACCTTCGGCTGCGGCGCCCATGCCCTGGCGCCCGAGTTCATGCCGCTGCTGCTCGCCGCCTCGCGCCTGCGGGTCGCGGCGAACACGATGTACGTGGCGCGCTTTGCCGAGCTGCCGGCCTGCGCCGTGGCCGACGCCGCCGGGGCGCCCCTGCGGCCGGGCGAGCTGCGCGTCTTCCTGGACCCGCAGACGCAGGCGGGGCCTGCCATGGTGCCCGACGGCGCGCGGCTGTGCCGGGCCCTGGCGACGATGTCGGTGTGCACGCTGCAAACCGGCCTGCTCGCGGGCCTGGCGCCGGTGACCATGCCCGTGGTGCCGCTCGGGCGCGAGGTGGCCACCGCCGCGCCGCTGTCGGTGCAGATCCTCGGCCCCGGCTGGTACAGGCCGGAGCCCGACGGCGTCTGGTCGATCGAGCACGACGCGGTGCTCGCCGCGCGGCTGGAGCCCGCGCCCTCCGGCGACGTGGCGTTCGAGGCGCTGGCGCAGGGGTTCACCGGTGCGCGCGCGACGTCGCAGCAGGTCGCGCTCTCTGTGAACGGCCATCCGGTCGCGCGGTGGTCGGTGCCGGACCGCCGGGACGCGCGGCTGCGGGCGCTGATCCCGCACGCGGACCTGGTCGACGGGCCGCAGGTGCTGCGCTTCGACATCCTGGCGCCGGCAAGGCCGTCGGAGACCGGCGTCAACGACGATACGCGGCAGCTCGGGATCTTCCTCAAATGGGTGCGCTTCGACGCGGCGCCGGGGGCGTGATGCCGGCGCCTTAAATTTTGATCTGCTCAAGGCAAGCAAGGCCAGGGCTCTGCCCTGGACCCGCCAGGGGGAGCCCCCTGGA
>CAXSES010000014.1:18467-20270 GCA_964236225.1 uncultured Acetobacteraceae bacterium | reverse complement strand
CGGTCCAGGGGCGGCTCGCCCCTGGCGGGTCTGGGCGGAGCCCAGCCTTGCCTGCCTGCTGCAGGGCGTCACGCTGCCCGCACCCGCTCGATCGCGCAGCCGACCACGCCCTCGCCGACGTCGAGCTTCTCCAGGCGCACGCGCACCCGCAGCACCGCCGGGTGCGCCAGCAGCATCGCCGCGATCCGCTCCGCGAGCGTCTCCAGCAGGTCGATATGCTCCTCGATCAGCAGGCGGATGCCGTCGGTGATGACGTCGTAGGAGAACACGTCCGCGAGGTCCGCGGTCAGGCGCGCGGGCCGGGCGACCGAGGCCTCGACATCGAAGCGCACGCGCTGGGTGTGGCCGTGCTCGAAGGCGTAGGCGCCGACCTGCATCGGCAGCACCAGGTCGCGCACGAACACGCGGTCGGCGTTGTTGGCATCCTGCGACGCCGGCGCATAGCCGCGGGCGGCGAGCACGCGCAGGTCGCCCGAAACGCCGGCGTCGCCCTCGGCGGGGATCAGGGCGCGGATGCGCGCGACGGCGGCGAGGCTGAGGCCGGCCGTGCGCACCGCGCCCTCGCACAGCGCGCCGCGGAAGCCGAGCAGCCCGGGGCCGAGCACCAGCAGGCGGGGCACGTCGGGCGGCTCCAGCGAGCCGGCGAGGCCGGACATCAGGCCGTGGCGGCGGCACTCCGCGATGAAGCGGCCCAGAGCCGCGAACGGCATGTGGGTCAGCAGCCGGCCGGACTGCTTGCCGCTGGTGTCCAGCAACGCGCCGGCAAAGCCGCACTCCGCGAGCAGCGGCAGCAGCGACAGGTCGGGCCCGGAATCGGCGAACAGTACCGCGACCAGGCTGGCGCGCGCCGCCAGCGGGGCGAGCGCACGGATGCACCCGGCCGCGTCGCCGCCCGGGAAGATGCCGACCTTGACGTCGTCCACGCCGGCGTCCGCCATGCCGCGCGCCGCCGCGCCCACCGCCTCCGGCGACATCGGCAGGTCGCCGGTCACGGCGCTGGTGCGACGTCGGCCACCCAGGGCTGCCAGCGTCGCGCGCACCGTCTCCGCGTCGACGGCCCCCAGCGCACCGCGGGACGGGTCCTTGAGGTCGATCACGTCCGCACCGCCGCGTTCGGCGAGGAGGGCCTCGCCGGGAGTGGCGACACTGGCGAGCATGCGTGTCACCGTGCGGCGGACCCGGTGGCCGCAGCCTCGCCGCCGTGGGGTCCCTGGAACATGCGGTCCTTGATGAGGTAGCGCAGGCCGCGGGTCCAGGATTCGTCTGTGTCGCCGCGGATGTCGACGCTGCCGCCGTAGAGCAGCCGGTTGTCGGCGACATCGCGGATGGTGACGTTCACGTTCAGGATCAGGCGAGAGACCTTCTGCACCCAGGCGGCGACCGAGACCTGCGCGTCGAGCTTCCTCGCCTCGTCGACATCGCAGCCGTTGCAGTCCCAGACCTTGAGGTGAGCGCTGGCCGCCTCGATCGCGGCGAGCTGGTCGGGTGCCACCTTGCCGGTGTCGACCGGGGTGAACTTGCCGGTCTCGGTCAGCATCTGCACCAGGATCGAGTCGAGCTTCTTCAGCCGGTCGCGCTCGGCGGCGGGCAGGCCCTCCTCGGAGCCCTGCAGGCTGGTGTCATCCATGCTGAACGGGAAGATCGCGGCGGTCCTCGACGTGGCTTTGTCGAGCGCGCTGTAGTCGCCGGAGCGCGGGTGCGCGGCGGGCGCCGAGGCGACGGCTGCGGGCGGGTCCGCCGGTGTCGGGGCATCCGCAGCCCGTGCATCCGCAGCCTGGGCATCCGCAGCCTGGGCATCCGCAG
>CAXSES010000014.1:8091-18367 GCA_964236225.1 uncultured Acetobacteraceae bacterium | reverse complement strand
GCATCCGCAGCCCGTGCATCCGCAGCCTGGGCATCCGCAGCCTGGGCATCCGCAGCCTGGACCTTCGCAGCCTGGGCGCGAACCATGGACGCAGCCTGTGGGGCGAGAGCCAGGGCGAGGACCGTGGCAAGGACGGCACGGGCGGAAGGTGTCTGGGACTTCATGGCACGTGGCTCCCTGGCTTCCCCGGCGGCCTTGCGCGGCCTTGATCGCGATGGGGCTGTTGTTCATGGTGGACGCCATGAAACGTCCAAACGCGGTGGCGGGCAACGGCATCAGCCGGCGCGACCTTGTGGCATGGGGCGTGACGGCGTGCACGTGCTGTGCGCTGCCCGGCGCCGCCTGGGCGCAGGAGTCCGGCGAGACGCCGTCCGGGGGGTCGCCCGCCGGGGTGGGTTCGGTGGACTCGCAGCTTGCCAACGCCTCGGCGGCTGCGGACCGGGCCAGCCAGGACGCGGCTTCCGAGGCCAGACCGTCCGTCACGGCGCCTGAACCGGGCGCGCCGGGCGTGGCGGAGACGCGGATCGGCTACCTGCGTTGGGTGGAACGGCGGCCGGTGATCTCCCTGCTCGACCAGCCGCCGCCCGATGACGGGCTCGCCGGAGCAAGGCTCGGGCTGGATGACAACAACACCACGGGGCGGTTCATGAACCAGTCCTTCGCCCTGGTGGACGTGCCGGTGCGGGCGTCCGACGACGTGCTGGCGGAACTGGCCGGGCTTGCCGCGACGGGCGTGAAGCTGGTGCTGACCGACGCGCCTGGACCGCAGGTGCTCAGGCTCGCGGTGGCGGCCAAGCTGTCGGGGGCGACGATCTTCAACGTCGCCGCCCCGGACGACACCCTGCGCGGCGCGGACTGCCAGGCGAACCTGGTCAACGTGGCGCCAAGCCGGGCGATGCTGGCCGACGCCGTCGGGCAGTATCTGGTGTGGAAGAAATGGACACGCTGGCTGCTGCTGGTCGGCTCTCACCCGGACGACGTCGCGCTCGGAAATGCCTATCGCCGCACCGCCAGGCGCTACGGCGCGAAGATCGTCGACGAGCGGACCTACAAGGATACCGATGGCTCGCGCGAGACCGATTCCGGCGTGGTGCAGACCCAGCAGCAGATGCCGGTGTTCACCCAAGGAACGGCGGCCTACGACGTGGCAGTGGCGGCGGACGAGAACTCGGTGTTTGCCGAGTACCTGCCTTACCGGACTTGGGACGCGCGCCCGGTCGTGGGCTCTGCGGGGATGGTGCCCACGAGCTGGGACCCATCGAGCGAGAGCTTCGGCGGCACCCAGTTGCAGAACCGCTTCTCGCGCGTCGCGCGCCGCGGGATGCGTGCGTCCGACCTGCAGGCCTGGACCGCGGTACGCATGATCGGCGAGGCTGTCAGCCACGTGGCGCAGGGCGACGTGGCCGCCGCGGTCGCCTACATGAAAGGCCCGGGCTTCGGGGTGGCCGCCTACAAGGGCCAGAAGCTCACCCTGCGCGATTGGGATTTGCAGCTTCGCCAGCCGTTGCTGCTTGCCGATGGGCGGACGATCGTGTCGATCTCGCCGCAGCCGGGATTCCTCCACCAGGTCACAGAACTCGACACGCTCGGCTACGATCGTCCGGAGACGACATGCAGGTTGAAATGAACGGGACAGCAAGGCCAGGGCAGGGTCCTGGCCTTGCCCTGCTGGCCTTGCTCGCTTTCGCAGCGCCGGTCGCCGCCCGGGCCGCGAGCCTCGCCTACGTCACCAACGAGCGCGACAACACCGTCAGCGTCATCGACCTCGACCAGATGAAGGCGGTCGCCACCATCCCGGTGGGCCAGCGCCCGCGCGGCATCACCATGACCAGGGACGGCAAGAGCGTCCTGGTCTGCGCCAGCGACGACGACACCATCCAGATCATCGACGTGGCCACCCAGCGCGTGGTCGGCGACCTGCCCTCCGGCCCCGACCCGGAGACCTTCGCCCTCGCGGCCTCCGGCGACCCGCTGTTCGTCTCCAACGAGAACGACAACATGGTCACCGCGATCGACGTCGCCACGCACAAGGCGATCGCCCACATTCCCACCGGCGTAGAGCCAGAGGGAATGGCGGTCAGCCCCGACGGCCAGACCATCGTCAACACCTCCGAGACCACGAACATGGCGCACTTCATCGATTTCGCGACGATGAAGCCGGTCGCCAACGTGCTCGTCGACCCGCGCCCGCGCATCGCCCAGTTCCGCCACGATGGCGCCGAGGTCTGGGTCAGCTCCGAGCTGGGCGGCACAGTCAGCGTGATCGACCCCCACGACCACACCGTCACCCACAAGATCAGCTTCGCCGTGCAGGGCCTGCGCCCCGAGGTGATCCAGGCGGTCGGCGTGCGCTTCACCCCGGACGACAGGACGGCCTTCGTGGCGCTGGGCCCGGCGAACCGCATCGCCGTGGTCGACACAGCGACCTACGCGGTAAGGAAGTACCTGCTGGTTGGGCAGCGCGTCTGGCAGATGGCGTTCACCGCGGACTCGAAATACCTGCTGGCCACCAATGGGCTGTCGAACGACGTCTCGGTGATCGACGTTTCCGGCCCCACCGTCGTCAAGTCGATCCAGGTGGGACGTCTGCCGTGGGGCGTGGTCGCGGCGCCGCAGTGAAGAAGCAAGCAAGCCTGGCCTCCCCCTGCGCCTGTCATTCCAACGACCCAAGAGGGCCGTCGGAACCTTCGGGCAGCTCCGCCCAGACCCGCCGAGGGCGAGCCGCTCCTGGACCGGCGTCTTCAAAGAACATTTGCGCCGGTCCAGGGCGGCTCGCCCTGGCGGGGTCCAGGGGCAGCGCCCCTGGCCTTGCTTTCTGATGAACCCTACCCCCGCCCTGCTGGTCGACCACGTGAGCCACAGCTACGGCCCTCGCCAGGCGTTGCGCGACGTGTCGCTGACGGTGCCGCAGGGCTGCTTCACGGCGCTGCTTGGCCTGAACGGCGCCGGCAAGACCACGCTGCTCTCGCTCATCACTCGGTTGTACGACACGCGCGCCGGCTTCGTAGCCGTGCTCGGCCAGCGGATGGACCGCACGCCGGGCGAGGCGCTGCGCCGGCTTGGCGTGGTGTTCCAGGCGCGCACCCTCGACCTCGACCTCTCAGTGATGGACAACCTGCTCTACCACGCCTCCCTGCACGGCATTGGCGGCAGGCGGGCGCGGGCGCTGGCGCAGAGCGTGCTTGCCGAGGTGGACCTCGCCGAGCGCGCGAAGGATAAGGCGCGCGGCCTGTCGGGCGGGCAGATGCGCCGCGTCGAGATCGCCCGCGCCCTGCTGCACGCGCCCACGATGCTGGTGCTCGACGAGCCCACGGTCGGGCTTGATATCGCGTCCAAGGCGACGATTCTGCGCAGCGTGCGACGCCTGGTGCGTGAGCGAGGCGTCGCGGTGCTGTGGGCGACGCACCTGATGGACGAGGTGGAGGACGACGATCTCGCCGTGGTGCTGCACCAGGGCGCGGTCATCGAGTCCGGCCTGGTGTCGGAGATCGTGGCACGCTCCGGGCAGCCGGGCCTGCGCGCGGCGTTCACGGCGATGACAGGGGGAGAGCAGTGATGGACACCGTGCCGCTGCCGCAGGAGGCACCCGGGCTGGTCGCCCCACCCCCGCCTGCCGCGGGCTTCACCGCGCGCCAGCACATGATCTGCCTGGGCGGGATCATGTGGCGCGAGGCGCTGCGCTTCCTGCACCAGCGCGAGCGCTTCGTCTCGGCGCTGGTGCGGCCTCTGGTCTGGCTGTTCATCTTCGCCGCCGGCTTCCGCCAGATCCTCGGCGTGTCGATCATCCCGCCGTATGAAACGTATATCCTCTACGAGGACTACGTGACCCCCGGCCTGATGGCGATGATCCAGCTTTTCAATGGCATGCAGTCCTCGCTTTCCATGGTGTACGACCGCGAGATGGGCAACATGCGTATGCTGCTCGTCAGCCCGTTCCCGCGCTGGTACCTGCTGGTCAGCAAGCTGCTGGCCAGCACGGCGGTCTCGATCCTCCAGGTCTACGCCTACCTGGTGGTCGCCTGGCTGTGGGGTGTGACGATCCCGCCCTGGGGCGCGGTGCTGGTGCTGCCGGCACTGGTGCTGAACGGGCTGATGCTGGGCG
Organism: uncultured Acetobacteraceae bacterium; assembly: GCA_964236225.1. Taxonomy (GTDB): domain Bacteria; phylum Pseudomonadota; class Alphaproteobacteria; order Acetobacterales; family Acetobacteraceae; genus CAXSEF01. The sequence goes on along the minus strand of CAXSES010000014.1, from coordinate 14,265 downwards.
CGCTCGGGATGCTGCTGTCCTCGGTCATCAGGCAGCTTGAGAACTTCGCCGGCGTGATGAACTTCGTCATCTTCCCGATGTTCTTCGCCTCCGCGGCGCTCTACCCGCTCTGGCTGGTGCAGCAGTCGAGCCCGATCGTGTACCTGATCTGCCGGCTCAACCCGTTCACCTACGGCGTTGAATTGATACGTTTCATGCTTTACGGGCAGGTCAACTGGCTGGCGCTGGCGGTGGTGACGGCGATGACGCTGGTGTTCACGGCGGGTGCGATCGTGGCGTACGATCCGTCGCGCGGGCTGCTCACCCGCAAGGCAGGTCCGGCGTGATGCGGGTGCGCGTTGGCGTGGCGACCGCGTTCGTGGCACTGGGCGCGCTGGTGGCTTCGGCGGGTGCGAGGGCGGCGGCGCCAGGGCCGCGCGACCCGGACTGGCCGTGCCAGCAGATCAAGGTGCCGCAGCTCTCCGTGGCCACGATGTGGGCCGGCCCGCCCCTGGATCAGGCGCAGGCGCAGTGGCGCGACGACCCGGAGGTGGCGGCGCTCGCGGCGCGACTGGCGCAGCGGCGCGTGTCGCTGGATCAGGCGAGGACCGAGATCGCCGCCTTCGCGACCGCTGCCGGAGACCACAGGCAGGACAGGTTGCTGGCGCTGTTCGCAGGGCTGTTCGCGACGCTCGACGAGGAGCGCAGCGCCGTGGTCAACGGGCTCGACCGTTACGGAAACCGGCAGAAGAGTCTGGCCGACAAGGTGCGCGGCGAGGCGGACGCCCTGCACGCCGAGCAGGCCGCGGCCACGCCGGACGAGCGGAAGCTGGCGACCCTGGGCAACGAGATCGGCTGGGACACACGGGTGTTCGAGGACCGGCGCACGTCGATCCACTACGCGTGCGACGTGCCGAACATCATCGAGCAGCGGTTGTTCGCGCTGTCGCAGACGATCCATGCGGCGCTGGAGTAGATCAAGGGATCAAGGAAGCGAGCAAGGCCGGGCTCTGCCCGGACCCGCCAAAGGCTGGGCCTTTGGAATGCCTTCCTTGAGCAAGGCAGGTCCAGGGGCGCTGCCCTGGCGGGGCTTCGACCCTGCTCGCTGCCTCAAGGCGTGATCGGATGGCCCTGCTCGTCCACGATCGGCACGCCATAGTCCTCAAGGATGTGGTTGATCTCGTCCTGGTTCTCGCTGATGAGCTTGTTCAGAGTCCGTTTCCAGTCCTGGTCGCTGTGGCGCACGCCCATGGAGATGCGGAAATCGAGGCGCACCCCCTGCTCGTGGGTAAGCGGCACCACGACGAGGTCGCGGCCCGATTGCCTGGCATAGAACCCGCCGATCGGACCCCAGACCAGCGCGGCGTCGATGGTGCCCGCCGCGAGATCATCGATCATGGTCTTGGACGGCGAGTCGTAGCGCGTATCAACCGTAAGCGGGTAAGGCTTGGCCAGCGCCATGAGGTTGTTGCGCACCAGCAGGTTCGACGGCGGCGTGCCAGCGATGACGCCGACATGCCTGCCCTGCAATCTTGGGTCCTCGATCGACTCGATGCCGTCGAGGCCCTGATCCTTGCGGTACACGAGCGCGTAGCTTGTGCGGTAATAGGGGTTGGTGGTCTGCACCAGATCGTCGCCCTGCGCGTCGCCTATCACGACGTCGCACTTGAAGGCATTCAGCGTGTTGCGCACGAAGCCGATCACCTGCGGGTAGTAGGTGTAGGCCACAGGACGGTCCAGCTTCGCCGCGATCAGGCTGGCGATCTTGTTCTCGAAGCCTCCGCCCTTCTCGTCGGAAAATGGCAGGTTCCGCGGATCGGCGCACACCCGCAGGGTCTTGGGATCGACCAGCTCGACGGAGGCACCAAGGCCAGGCGCCTGTGCTGCGGCATGCTGCGCCGGCAGCAGGCAGCCCAGCGCGGCAAGCCCGATGACGAAGAGACCCGAGACGACGAGATCCGGGGCGACAAGACTGGAGGCGACGGGACTGGGGATGACGAGACCCAGGACGACCCGAACAACCGCTCGCGACATCACGGCCTCAGCCCATGCACGAGTTCTCGGCGGTGGTGAACTCCGCCGGCTTCTTGTCGTAATCCTCCGGGCGGCCGCGGCCGACAGCGTCGGTGGAGCGCGCGCGCAGATACACGTAGATCGCGTTGATGTAGCACATGACGTTCTTGTTCGCGCCAAGCGCTGGCATCACGAGGTTCTGCGAGGACGACACGTTCTGCTTGCCGCCTGAGACGATGCCGTAGAATTCGTTGAAATCGATGGTCTTGAGCGCGTCCGTCAGGTTCGGCGCGTAGGTGGAGCCGAGCGCATCCGGGCCGTGGCACTGCAGACAGTTCGCGGAGTAGCGGATGTATCCGGCAAAAGTGTAGTAGTCGACCTTCTTGCCATCGATCTTGTAGGTGGGGTTGCCCTCCTGATCGACCCACATCCCATCCTGCTGCTTTATGGCGGCCGGGTTGGTGGGCGGATCGGCACGGGCGACGGTGGTGCCGGATGTGACGGCCAAACCGGCCAGCAACGCCACGCGGGTGATGGGTGTCACGTCGATCATTCCTTAGCCGTAAGAGTGGTGGCCCTGGCAAAAGAGAAGGGCCGGCACCCGGTCTCCCGGATGCCGGCCCCAGTCAGCAGGAAGTGTTCAGCTCTTGGGCAGGGCGAACACGGTCAGCTGGCCGCCAAGCGCGGTGTAGCTGTTCAGCGAGGCATAACCGCCCACGGCGCCAAGGCCGGCGTTCGGATCGGTCAGGCCGGCGGCAAGGCCAATCCCGGCCCAGCCGCCAACGCCCGACATCACGGCGACGTACTGCTGGCCGCCATGCTCGTAGGTCATCACGTTGCCGATGATGCCCGACGGCGTCTTGAACTTGTACAGCTCCTTGCCCGACTTGGCATCGACGGCCTTCAGGTAGCCCTCGAGCGTGCCGTAGAACACGACGTTGCCGGCGGTGGCGAGCGCACCCGACCACACCGAGAACTGCTCCGGGTCGGACCAAGCGATCTTGTGGGCCTTGGGGTCCCACGCGATGAAGTTGCCCATGTTGCTCTGACCGGTCGGCGGATACATCGACAGGGTGGCGCCCACGTAGGGCTGCCCCGCCGTGTAGGCGACGCGGAACGGCTCGTAGTCCATGCAGACGTGGTTGGTCGGCACGTAGAACATCTCTGTCGCCGGCGAGTAGGCCGACGGCTGCTCGTCCTTGGACCCCAGCGCCGCGGGGCAGACGCCCTTGGTGTTGTTGTCCATGCCGGTCTGCTCTGTCGAGTACTTGGCGTCGACGAGCGGGCGGCCGTAGTTCGCGCTGGTCTTGTCCATCTCAACCTTGGTCGCCCAGTTCACCGCCGGGTCATACTTCTCGGCGGAGATCAGCTCGCCCGTCTCGCGGTCAAGCTGGTAGGCGAAGCCGTTGCGGTCGAAATGCTGCAGCAGGTGGCGATCCTTGCCGTCCAGCTTCATGTCGGTCAGGACCATCTCGTTGATGCCGTCATAATCCCACTCGTCGTGCGGGGTCATCTGGTACATCCACTTGGCCATGCCGGTGTCGGCGTCGCGGGCCATGATGGTCATCGACCACTTGTTGTCGCCAGGGCGTTGGCCCGGGTTCCAGGTCGAGGGATTGCCGGTCCCGTAGTAGACGAGGTTCAGCTTCGGGTCGTAAGAGTACCAGCCCCAGGTGGAGCCGCCGCCGATCTTCCACTGGTCGCCCGACCAGGTCTTGAGCGAGGAGTCCTTGCCGATCGGCTTGCCGAACACGGTGGTCTTCTCGGGGTCGATCTTCATCTCGTCGTCCGGGCCGGTCGAGTAGGCCTTCCAGGCCTGCTTGCCGTCGGACGTGTTGAACGCCGCGATCCAGCCGCGCACGCCGAACTCGCCGCCGGAGATGCCGACGAACACCTTGTCCTTGACGATCATCGGCGCCTCGGTGCCGGTCTCGCCCTTCGTGGGGTCGCCCGTCTTGACCGACCACAGCATCTTGCCGGTCTTGGCGTCGAGAGCGACCAGCGAGGTGTCGGCCTGGTGCAGGAAGATCTTGCCGTCACCATAGGCGACGCCACGGTTCACCGTGTCGCAGCACATCACCGGGATGACGTTCGGGTCCTGCGTGGGCTCATACTTCCACAGGATCTTGCCGTCGTGGTTCAGGTCGAGCGCGTACACGGTGTTTGGGAACGGCGCGTTGAGGAACATCGTGTCGCCGATGACCAGCGGCGCACCCTCGTGGCCACGCAGCACGCCGGTCGAGAACGACCAGGCCGCCTGCATCTTGCCCACATTGTCAGACGTGATCTGCTTGAGCTGCGAGAAGCGCGTGTTCGCGTAGTCGCCGGTCGGCATCACCCAGTCCGCCGGGTTCTGCTGCATCTTGATCAGGCTCTCGTCGACGGTCTGCGCGGCGGAGGCGACATTAACCCCCAGCGCGGTCGACAGCAGAAGCGCTGCCGTGAAGCCAACCCTTGAAGCGGAACGCATAGGTATCCTCCCTGTTGATCCCCGACTCGGACTTCCGACCAGTCTCTGCCGGGTGGGCGTGTGCCGCGGTTTTGCACCGTCTGGAAACACGAACCATGCGACGACGTGTCACGGTGCGCGACGTCTTGCCCGGCAATGCCGTGGCAGGGTCGACCACTCACCTACGAGGCGTCTCGCCCTCCCCTGCGATTCACCCTGAAACCGGAAGTGTGACGGAGCCTAGTCATGACCCCTTGGACTGCGCAATAGCCTTGCCTGGGAAGATTTCCGCCCGGAACAGAGGATTTTGTCCCGACAAGCAGGACAAGCCGTCGTGCCGGCACATTCCGCCACCTCTGCCCTACAAGATGGCGGGGAATGCTGGGATTTTTGTTAAGAAGTGGTGAACGAACGCTCGCGGCGTGTCGGGAGGCTCCTGTTCTATTGCGCCGCACAAATTCGTTTGTGCAACGCAGCATGGTGGTAGCGGGTGGCTCGCACACCCGAACTATGTCGTCACCATCGCCGGACCGACATCCCAGAACAGGTTTTCGCCGATGAGCCGGAGCAGGGTCTGGCGTTCATGCCGCCGGGACCGGCACGCGCCCACGATAGGCGTATTCGATCGGGCCAACCCCGGCCTGCTCCGCGGTTGCCACCAGCGCGGCATGGTGCGGCGACAGCTCACAGGCCGGATCGGTGGCCGCCGGGTCGCCCAGCACCGCCATCGCCTGGCAGCGGCAACCGCCGAAATCGATCTCGCGTCGCGCGCAGGAGCGGCAGGGCTCCTGCATCCAGGACTCGCCGCGGAACGCGTTGAAGGCCGGCGAGCCCGCCCAGATCGCGGCGAGGGCGTGGTCGCGCACGTTCCAGAACTCCAGCCCAGGGATGGTCTCCGCGGCGTGGCAGGGCAGCACGCGGCCGGACGGCGTCACGTTGAGCGAGCGCTGCCCCCAGCCGCCGACGCAGGGCTTGGGCCTGCGCGCGTAGTAGTCGGGCAGCACGGCGTCGATGACAATGCGCCCTTGGTAGCGCGCGCGCAGACCCTCCAGCGACGCCACGGCGGCCAGCGCCTGCTCGCGCGTCGGCATCAGGGCGGCGCGATTGCGCAGCGCCCAGCCGTAGTACTGCGCGTGGGCGACCTCGATGCGCCCGGCGCCCATCTCCACGGCGAGCGCCACCATGTCCTCGACACGCCCTATGTTGGCGCGGTGGATCACCGCGTTGATGGTCAGAGCCATGCCGCGCGCCACCACGTCGCGGGCCAGCACGATCTTGCGATCGTACCCGCCGCGATAGCCGCCAATGTGGTCGGCGCTGTCGCGCAGCGTGTCCTGGATCGACACCTGGACGTGATCGAGCCCCGCCGCCTGCAGCGTCTCCAGCCGTCCGGCATCGAGGCCGATGCCCGAGGTGATGAGGTTGGAATACAGCCCGGCGTCGCGCGCCGCGGCGACGATCTCCACGATGTCGCGCCGCGACATCGGCTCGCCGCCAGACAGGTGAAGCTGCAGGATGCCCAGCTCTGCGGCCTGCCGGAACACCCGCGCCCAGTCCGCGGTCTCCAGCTCGCCCGCCCTGCCCTCCAGCTCGGTGGGATTGGAGCAGTACGGGCAGGCCAGCGGGCAGCGATGCGTCACCTCGGCGAGCAGGCCAACCGGCACCAGCAGGGCATGGTCGCGCCGTGCGACGCCACCGGGCTCCGCGAGGCCCGGAGCATGGGGCACGCCCCC
>CAXSES010000014.1:2500-7991 GCA_964236225.1 uncultured Acetobacteraceae bacterium | reverse complement strand
GGGCACGCCCCCGGCTTCCGGCAGGGCGTCGACCTCGGGAAAGGCGAGGCTGTCGCTCACAGCACCACCAGCTTCTTGGTCGCGAGTTCCTGCAGCAGGGTGCCGACATCGGCGGCGATCACCGCGCGCTCCGCCGTGAACGCCTCGGCCAGCTCGTCGATGATCTGCGCCAGGGTGCGCCGGCCGTCGCAACGGCGCAGGATCTCGCTGGTCGGACCCTGGGTCTCGATCACGCGCTCCGGGCACAGCAGCACCCACCCGCGCCTGGGATCGTCGTGCAGCCGCACGCCCGCCGCAAGGCGCGGCCTGGACTCGGGGTCCAGCGCGGTCCCCGGTTCGCGCTGCGCAACGAGGGGCGGCGCGGCAACGGAAGGCCCGGCGACGCCGGCCGGATGCAGGGCGGATGATGGCGGCAGGTCGTCGGGGACGGTGGCGCGGGATGTGGCAGAATGGCCGCGCGCCGCACCGCCGGCGGATGATGCGGGGTCGTCCAGGGCCGGCTCCGGCCGATATGCGCCGGGCGGCACGAAGCCGGGCGCCACGTAGGCGAAGTAAAGCGCGTCGAGCATCGACCACAGCACGTCGCACTTGAAGGACAACGCAGCGAGGCAGGCGCGCTGCGTCGCCGCCGTGGTCGCATGCTCGCGCACGTAGGCCAGGGCGTAGTCGGAGTCGCGGGCGGCCTGCGGCGGGCGCCTAGAGAAGTAGGCCAGGATCGCGGGCGTCACATACTCGTAGTGCGCGAGCATCCCCGACACCCGCTCGCCGATGATCTGCGGCGAGAACAGCTCGGTGAGCGAGGACGCGATCGCGTCGAGCAGCGGCTTCTCGCGCACGAAATGGATGTACGCCTCCACCGCGAACCGCGTCGTGGCCAGCGCCTCTCGCCCGGACACCACCGTCTCTCGATCGATGCCCAGCCCGTCGGTCAGCGCGAGCCAGCGCGCCACGCCGCCATCCACGCTGTCGGTGCCGTCCGAGCCGTCATGGTCCTCCAGGCGGCGGCGCCACTCGCGCCGGATCGAGGGATCGTCGCAGCGCCCGATCAGCGAGGCGTCCTTCAGCGGGATCGCCGCCTGGTAGAGGTAGCGGTTCAGCGCCCAGGCCTGCACCTGCGCGCGCGAGCACTGCCCGGAATGCAGCAGGCGGTGGAACGGATGCAGGTTGTGGTAGCGCCGCGCGCCGATGTCGCGCAGCGCCGCCTCCAGCGCGTCGGGCGACAGCGCCGCCTCCGGCACGGACCCTGCACCCATGCCTTCCGGCGCCAGGAGGGCATGCGGACGGCAAGCGGACGACGGGAACAGGGTCAAAGCCGTATCTCCATGCCGTCATGGGCCACCGCGAACCCCGCCGCGCCCACCGCGCGCTGCTCTGGCGAGCCGTCCAGGAGGATCGGATTCGTGTTGTTGATGTGCAGATAGACGCGGCGTGCCGCCAGGTCGGACAGCGCCGCAAGCGAGCCGTCCGCGCCGTCGATCGGCACGTGCCCCATGCGCCGCGCGGTCTTGGCGCCGACGCCGGCGGCGATCATCTCGTCGTCGCGAAACAGCGTGCCGTCGAAGAACAGCAGGTCGCATGCCGCCAGGCGGGCCCGCACCGCCGGCGTGATCTCCGCGCAGGCGGGCGCCAGGATCGCGCGCCGCCCTCCTCCTTCGACCAGGGCGGCGAAGGTGTCGGCCGCCTCCGGCTGCACGGCGTCGCGAGCCTCGTGGTACAACGGGGTCTTGCCGGGCATGCGCAGCAGCGTGAGCGTCAGCCCCTGGCCCACCGCAACCGGCTGATCAGGCTCGACGGCCACGCGGGTCACAACCGTGGACATCACGTCGAAAACGCGATTGGCGGCGAGGATGTCGAGGATCGATTGCGGCGCGTAGAGCCGGAACGGCTGGCGTTCGCGCAAGTTGAGCAAACCAGCAATCCCGTCCACGTCCGCGCTGACCAGCGCCACGGCCTCGATCGGGGAATGCCGGGAGCCGGAAGGGCGCAGCGCCTCTGTCCCCAGTATCTGCTGGCGCAGGTCGGGCGAGGCACCCACGATCAGCCAGTGCACACGGTCAGCCGAAAATGCCACGCTCGCCTGGGTGCGCGACGGGGCGCGCGGGTCGCCGGAACGGGACAGCTCGCACAGCCGGCAGGCGCAGTTCCATTGCGGGAACCCTCCGCCGGCTGCCGACCCGAGCACCAGGGCGGTCAGGCCGTCGCCGACCATTGGACAACCCCGGGGTGTTGGGAGAAGCTCTGCTCAGAACTCGCTGGGCATGTATCCGTTGATCTCGAGCGCCACGCAGATTTCGCGAATGGTCGGAACGGTCCAGGCCATGTAAGTATCCCCCTTTGTTGACGCGCGAATTATCCCGGCATGGGCATCGCGCTGGCTGAAACATAGCAAGCCGACGGCATGGCGTCGAGAGGGTGTGCCCGGAAGCCAGCGAGGCCAGGCTCTGCCCAGACCCGCCAAAAGTCCCTTCTTCAACCAGCAGACCGCACGAGGCCAATCTGCCTTGGAAAAACGAGGCCAGGAGATCGCCTCTGGCAGAATTCAGGAGCAAACCTCAGCCCCGTCCGGCTCACTGCCGCCGACACAGGTGTAGGCCCGCCATGCTCAGAAGCCGCGCCATGCTCAAAAGCAGCGTACCTCGCCCTCTGCCTGCGCCTCGCGCAGCGCGTCGAGCGTCTGGTTGGTGGACTGCACCCGGAACTCCCCGGCCAGGTAGCCGCCCGCCATGCGCCGCATCCGCAGAATGGTGTCCGCCTGGTCGTAGCGGTCGTAAGGCAGGATCGAGGCGATCACGTCCATCGAGCAGCCGCAGGACGCACGCGCCGCCTCGGTGCCGCCGTTCACTGTGACGCAGGCCAGGATGTAGTCCTTGCGGGCCGACGCCGGATACCCGGACACGTCCTGGGGCTCCGACGCGGGCGCCGGCAGCGCCCCGGCCTCCGGCAGCGCGCCGCCCGTGCCTGCCGCGGCCGCGTCCTGGGCCGTCGCCGGCGGCACGCCGGCAGCGATCGCGGCGCCTGCACACAGCAGAACCGCCGCACAGACCTTGAGCCTCATCGCACCCTCCCCCGTCGATCCGGCCTCCCCGGGACGGCGAAGCGGTTTTCCCGCACGATAGCGCCGCCGGCCCGTGCTGTCGCGCCAGGCGTGACGCAGGAAGCAAGGCCAGAGGCTCTGCCTCTGGACTCCGCCAGGGGCCGCGCCCCTGGACCTGCCTCCTTTAAGAACAGGAAGCCCGGAGGACTTCATGCTTGAAGGAGCGGTGTTGCGGGTCAGGGCGGAGCTGCCCGGAGAGTCCAGTGGCTCGGCTGGGCCGTTGGAGCGAGCAGCGGACGGAGAGCCCGGCCTTGCTGGCTCCCCCGCGAAGTGCACTCCCCAGGTCTTGCATCGGGCGCAGGCCTCGGCCCTGATGCCGGCTGCGGCGGGGCGGAGACGGAGGCGGAATGGCAAAGCGACACGGGCCGACGCGGCGCGTCCTGCTGCGCGCGGCGTTGTCCGCGCCGCTGGCGCTCGCCGGCATGGCGGAGCGGCCATCGGGAGCGGAGGCGCAGGCGCTGCCGGCGCTGCGGCTCGGCATCCTGCAGTTCGGCACGGTGCAGTGGCTGGCGGTGACGATCCGGTCGCTGGGCCTCGACCGGGCGCACGGCTTCACCCTGGACACGGTGCTGCTGGCCAGCAACGACGCCGCGCGGGTGGCGCTGATGGCAGGCTCTGCCGACGTCGCCGTGACCGACTGGCTGTTCGTGGCGCGCGAGCGGCAGCAATCCACCGCGCTGAGCTTCGCGCCGTTCTCTGCGGCCTCCGGCGGCGTGATGGTGCCGCAGGACTCGGCGGTGCACGGGCTCGCCGATTTGCGCGGCAAGCGGCTTGGCGTGGCCGGCGGGGCGAACGACCGCTCCTGGCTGCTGGTGCAGGCGGCGGCGCGGCGCGCGGGCATCGACCTGGCGCGCGACGCCACGCCGAACTACGGCGCGCCGCCGCTGCTGGGCGCGAAGCTCGCGCAGGGCGAGCTGGACGCCCTGCTGACGTTCTGGAACTTCGAGGCCCGCCTGGAGGCGCAGGGCTTTCGCGAGGCGATCAGCGTCGCGGACTGCACACGCGCGCTTGGGTTGCCGGCCGACCTCGACCTGCTGGGCTTCGTGTTCCACGCCGGCTGGGCGGTGGCGAACCGGGCGGCGATCGAGGGATTCCTCACCGCGGCGGCGGAGGCGCAGTCACGGCTCGCGGCCGACCCCGGGGCGTGGGCCGCGCTGCGCCCGTTGATGCAGCTGCCGCCGGGCGAGCCTGGCGAGGCGATGTTCGAGGCGCTGCGCCGCCGCTTCCTCGCGGGGATCGTGCACCCTGACGCCGCCACGCAGCGCAGCGCCGCCGGGCGGACGATGGCGATCCTGCGCGAGGGTGACGACGCCGCGACGCCAACCACGCTGCCGGAGGGCGTGTTCTGGCCGGAGGGAACCTGACGGGCTCCCTGCCGGGCCATGCCCCGCGCGCCGGCGTGGAGCCGGGCGATGTGAGGCCGGGCGATGTGGAGCCGGGCGGTGCCCTGGCGACCTGGCCCCTCGCCTTCGGCGCGGGCAACACGGATGCGGCGCAGTCGGCGTTCGTGGCGCAACGGGCGGCGCGCGGGGGCGGTGTCGTGCGCGCGAACGGGGCGTATCGCGCGGCGTCGCTGCTGGCTCTGCTGGCGCTGTGGTGGCTGGCCGCGCGGCTCGGCGGCTCGCCGCAGCTCCTGCCGGGACCGCTCGCTGTGGCGAGGGTGGCGGCCCGGCTGCTGGCGGACGGCTCGATGGCGCGCAACATCGGCGCAACGCTGCTGCGGGTGGCGGTGGCGTTCACCCTGTCGATGGCGGCGGGCGTGGCGCTCGGCACGCTGGCCGGTCGCTCGGCGCGCGCCAACGCCCTGATCGACCCCTGGCTGGTGGTCGCGCTGAACCTGCCGGTGCTGGTGGTCGTGGTGCTGGCCTACATCTGGGTCGGGCTGAACGAGACCGCGGCGGTGCTCGCCGTCACCATCGCCAAGATGCCCACAGTGATCGTCACCCTGCGCGAGGGCGCGCGCGCGCTCGACGCCAGGCTCGACGAGATGGCGGCGGCATTCCGGGTTCCGGCTGGGCGCAGGCTGGCGCGGGTCGTGCTGCCTCAGCTCCTGCCCTACCTGGCGGCGGCCGGGCGCGGCGGGCTATCGATCACCTGGAAGATCGTGCTGGTGGTCGAGCTGCTAGGCCGGCCGAACGGGGTGGGGTTCGCGCTCAACCTGTTCTTCCAGGATTTCGACGTGGCCGCGATCCTGGCCTACGGTGTGGTGTTCGCCTGCCTGATGCTGGTCGTGGAGACGGCGCTGCTGCAGCCGCTGGAACGACGGGCGAATGGCTGGCGCGCGGCTTGAGGTCCGCCTGCGGCTGAAGCGCTACGTCACGGCGCCAGGGAGCCCTGCGGCCGGGATCGCGGCAGGATGGCGCGGCTGGCCGGGGCTTGGCGGACCGGGGCTTGGCG
>CAXSES010000014.1:0-2400 GCA_964236225.1 uncultured Acetobacteraceae bacterium | reverse complement strand
CCGGGGCTTGGCGGACCGGGGCTTGGCGAAGCGGGTCCGGGCGCGGCGAGCCCGGGCGCGGCGGGCGGGTCGCGGCGGAGCGGCACGGTGCCGGTGCTCGGGCCGGTGGCGTTCGAGGCGGGGGTGGGCGAGGTGCTCGCGGTGTTCGGGCCTTCGGGCGCCGGCAAGAGCACGCTGCTGCGCATCGTGCTCGGGCTGGACCCCGACTTCGAGGGCAGCGTGCTGCGCCCGCCCGGCCCGGCCGGCGTGGTGTTCCAGGAACCGAGGCTGGCGCCCTGGCTGAGCGTGGCCGCGAACCTGCGGCTGGTGGCGCCGGCGCTGGACGACGCGGCGGTGGCGACGCTGCTCGGCCCGCTGGGACTGGCGGGCACGGAGCGGATGCGCCCGGCGGCGCTGTCGCTGGGCATGCAGCGGCGGGTGGCGCTGGCCCGCGCTCTGGCGATCCGGCCGGACTGGCTGGTGCTCGACGAGCCGTTCGCCTCTCTCGACCCGGAGCTGGCGGGCGCGCTCGGCGCGATCGTGGCGCAACGCGCGCGCGAGGCCGGCGCGATCGTGCTGCTGGCGACGCACGAGCTGGACCAGGCGCTGGCGCTCGCCAGCCGCATCCTGGTGCTGTCGGGACGCCCGGCCTCGCTGGCGGCCGACGTCGCGGTGCCGCGCGGCGATCGCAGCGCGCTGCGCGCCGAGCTGCTGGGGCGCTTCGCGTTCCTGGGCGCGGTTGCCGCTGCGCCGGACGCCCTCTAATCTGCAGGCAAGCCGCTCGACGGCGGCGAGGGGGTGTGATGGCGCGCAGGGCGGCGGCTCGCAGGCCGGGGATGGGGATCGTCATGGCCGTGCTGGGAGTCGTGGCCGGTTCGGCGGGCGCGCGCGCCGCGGACGCGCCGCGGGCCGAACGGTTCTTCGTCTACAACCTGACCTCCGCGAGCGACCTCGACGGCCTCTACCTGGCGCCGGCGGGCACCATCGACTGGGGTCCGAACCAGACCCTGAATGACCGTGACCACCAGGTCGAGCCCACCGAGCGGCTGGCGCTGACCGGCATCGTACACGGCCTTTACGACGTCAGGGCGGTGACCACGAAGGGTCATGTTTGCGTCAAGACCGGCGTGGACCTGACGCACGACACCACGTTCGACATTCGCGACGCGGACTTGGCCTGTCCCTGACGCCATGACAATGCGGCCATGAGCGAGGCGGTCCGCGCGAGCCGCACGATCCCGACAGGGTCCTGGTTCGGCAGCGCGGAGCGCGGAAATCCGGTCGCCATGGCGCAGCCGGTGCGCGCGGTGCGCCGCGTCGCGCGCGAGGCAGGACGGCTGAGCGTGGCCGACCCGGCGCGCCAGCCTCTCGCCGGCGCCGCCCTCCGCCACCCGCGCGGCCCGGCAATGCTCGCATCCGCGGCGCTGCACGCTGCCCTGCTCGCGGCGCTGCTGCTGACGGCGCGCACCGTACCACTACGGGAGCCGGACGAGGCGGCCGTGCCCCTGCTGTTCGAGCCGACGCCGGACCTCATGCCGGCCACCCCCCTCGCGGACGCGTCACCGCCAGCGTCGCCACACGCTCTGGCGCCGGCAGGGACGCCCGAGATGCCGGCTCCGGCCGCATCCCCGGTGGAGGCCGCGCCGGCGTCGCCGCTGGCCGAGCCAGCGCCTGCGACCTCGCGCGCCAATCCCATGCAGGCCGCGCCGGTCTCGCCGCCCGACCTCCTGTCGCCTCCGCGACCTGCGGCGATGCCGAACGCGGCAGCCTTGCGCCCTGCCCTGTCCCAGCCGCGGGCGATGCCTGCCCCGCCGCCGGTGCGGCCGGTGCCGCATCTCCCGCCGCGGCACCTGGCCGGGCCGACCTCGCAGCCGGCGGCCCGGTCCGACAGCACCGTGCAACAGGCGCCCTCCCCGCCGCAGGCCGAAGCGTCGCGCGCTTGGGGGGAGTTAGGGCCGGCGGCAGGGTCCCAGGCGGCGCGGGCCGAAGGACCGTCCGTGCCGCCGCGCCCGCTCGCTGGGTCGCCCGGCAACGTGCAGCCGGCCTATCCGGAACAGGCGCGGCGGCGCGGCATCGAGGGCCGGGTGGTGGTGCGCGCGACGGTGTCGCCGGCGGGCCGGGTGGTCGGCATGGCCGTGGCGCAGGGCAGCGGCTCGGACGCGCTGGATCGGGCGGCGCTGGAGGCGGTGCGGGGCTACAGCTTCACCCCGGCGACGCGCGGCGGGGCGGCGGTGGACGGGGTGGCGGACCTGCCGTTCACGTTCCGCCTGGCGGAGTAGAGAACGACAAGAGACTGTACGAAAGGAAGAAAGGCCAGGGGCTCTGCCCCTGGACCCCGCCAAAGGCAGGGCCCTTGGAACCCTTCTCTTAAGTAAAGCCGGTCCAGGGGCGGCTCGCCCCTGGCGGGTCTGGGCGTAGCCT
>CAXSES010000013.1:8541-20311 GCA_964236225.1 uncultured Acetobacteraceae bacterium | reverse complement strand
GCCCAGACCCGCCAGGGGCGAGCCGCCCCTGGACCGGCTTTACTTAAGTCGTGGTTTCCAAAGGCGAGCCTTTGGCGGGGTCCCCCCCTTCCAGGCATGGGAACAGAGCCCCTTGGCCTTGCCTGCTGAACCGTTCATCGCATTTGGCCGTCCCGAATGCGCCGACGTCAGCCCCGTGCGGCGATCCGCTCCTGGAACAGGGTCTCGTAGGCGTCGGCCTGGCGGTCCGGGGTGAAGCTCCTGGCGATGCTGCGGCCGTTGCGAGACAGGCGGCTGCGCAGCGCCGGATTTTCCATGATCTCCAGCACCGCGCGCGAGATGTGCCCCGATGACGGGAAAACGATGCGCGCGCTCTCGCCGTCGCGCAGGAAGTCGCCACCGAACCCGGTGTTCGTGGTCACCGCGGCCAGCCCGAACGACAGCGCCTCCAGCAGGGCCAGGCCGTAGCCCTCGGAGAGCGAGGGGAACAGGAACACGGAGCTGTGGTTCATCAGCGCCGCGTGCTCCGCTACCGACAGGCGCGGCGTGACCGTGACGTGGTCGCGGTCGCGCGGATCGAACAACGCCCTCAGTTCGTCGGGGTTCTTGCCGGTGCCGCCCATGGTCAGCCTCGCCGCCGGCCTTGCCTCGCGGATGCGGCGGAACGCGGCCGGCAGGTAGGAGCAGCCCTTGCGCGCCTCCCAGGTCGCGAACCACAGCAGGGCGTCCGGGTCGCGCTCCTCGATCGGCGTCGCCTCGGCGCTGCCTGCGAGGATGTCAGGGTGCACGGCGCCCGGGATCATCACCACGCGCGACGGGTCCTCGCCGTTGTCGGCCAGCATGCTGAGGTCGCGCAGGTTCTGCACCACGCTGACGTCGCACGACGCCACCCCGGCCGCGTCCCACCAGATCGTACCGGGCGCGGTGATCAGCCGGTAAGGCAGGCTGACCTTCCAGCGGCCAAGGGTGGACTCGGCCAGGTTGGACACGTGGTCGTAGATCCCGAAACCATGCACGTGGTTCACCAGCACGGGACGCCGCGCCGCGTGGCGCAGGCGCCGGAACAGGGGGAATGCCATCCCGTTCGAGGCCATGACGACGTCGTGGCCCGCGGCGCCTCGCCGCGCCCCGCCCCTGCTCACCAGCCAGGGCATCGCGAGGCGCTGCGCCACGATGTTGCCCACCCCGCTCATGGGCAGGCCGAAATCATCCATGTACATCGCATCGACGCTGTGCCCTCTGGCCGCGAGCACGTCGGTGAGCATGTGGTAGATGCGGGCGGCGCCGGCATTCGGATTGTTCCGGTTGTGAACAAGAAACAGGATCTTCATCGGCGTCGCACTCCAGTTTCCAAACTCGTCACGCGATCCGCCGTCCTGGCCTGATATTCACGGCCTTAAATTCTGACCTGCCAGGGCAGGCAAGGCCAGGGCTCTGCCCTGGACCCGCCAGGGGGAGCCCCCCTGGACCGGCTTTACTTAAGAAAGGAGTCCAAGGGCTCTGCCTTTAGGCGGGGTCCCGCCTTGAAGCAGGGGGCAGAGCCCCTGGCTTTGCTTGCCTGCCTAGCTGGTCAAGACCAGGGCCGCGATACGACACGGCGTGGCGGCGGCCTAGGTCCCGCCAACGTCAGCGAACACGGGGCAGCTCGACTTTCCAAGACTGCGGCTGGAACCCCGGA
Organism: uncultured Acetobacteraceae bacterium; assembly: GCA_964236225.1. Classification (GTDB taxonomy): domain Bacteria; phylum Pseudomonadota; class Alphaproteobacteria; order Acetobacterales; family Acetobacteraceae; genus CAXSEF01. The sequence goes on along the minus strand of CAXSES010000013.1, from coordinate 18,654 downwards.
CAGCCGGCGAAGTGCGAGCCGATCCCAGGGCAGACCTAGCCAGGGCTGACGTTGGTGTGCGAGCCCATGACGGCATTCAGGATCAGGCGCAGGCTCCTGGACCGGTTGACGGAGGAACGCTTCATCCGGATGCAATAGGTGCGCAGCGTGGCGGACGGCACGAGCAGCGCCGCCGCCCACACGGCAAAGACGATCTTTTGCTTCATCGGCAGGTGGGTGCGCAGCAGGCTGGCGACGAACCGCCAGACCAGGGACGCCACCAGAAGCTGGCCCTGCAGGCAGGCCGTCATCATCTCCCGCTCGCGGATGTAGAGGGGCGCTGCGGGACGAGGCGGGGCGGCCGGCCCGAGCGCCGGAACGATCTCGTCCCAGGATTTGCGGAACAGGTGGACCTCACGCCGCAGCAGGTCCGGCGTCGGCTCGCCCCAGCGGCTCATGCTGCCGTCGTGCACCCGGTAGAAGGCGAGCGGCTCCTGGATCGAGACGATGTCGCCGAGATACGGGATCGCCAGCGCCGGCGACCCGTCGATGACTCCCCGCGGATCGAGTGCCTGGAGATCGAGCCGCGCCAGCGCCGCGCGGCTGAACACGTTGCCGGAGGTCGGCGGACAGACGTAGAAGCCGAGCGCCGCGTTGTCCCACCGCATCGCCGCCGCATCGTAGCCGCGCGGGAAGGTCGGGAAGGTCGAGCCCAGGTCGGTACCCACGTCGCCCACGCCGCGGAGCTGGAACTGGACCTTGGCGGGACGGCTCGCCAGCGCCGCACGGACCTGCGCCACCAGCCCCGGCGCCGCGTAGTCGTCCGCGTCCAGCGAGTAGACGTAGTCGGAGGTGGTCGCGGCCAGGCCGGCCCGGCATGCGCCGAGCTGTCCGCCATTGTCGAGGCGCAGCACCCTGAGCCGCCCGGCGTAGCGGGCCAGCACGTCGAGCGAGTTGTCGGTCGATCCGTCGTCGATCACGATGACCTCGTCGAAGGGAGGCACCTGCGACAGCACGCTCTCGATCGCCTGTGGCAGGTAATGCGCGTAGTTGAAATTGGGAATGATCGCGGCCAAGGTCGGGGCGGCAGAACTCATGTCATTGGCTCCTGCAGATCGCGCAGCCCTGCGACGGCATGCAGGCCGGGCCGGGCCGCAGCGGCCCATCCGGCCATGTTCCGCGAGCCAAGCCTCTTGCGGCACAGCCGGCACGCCCAAGACGTGGCCGCGCGTTGCTGCAGTGCAGCGTCCCGTAGGCTCGATCGTTCCATTGCACCTCGCCCCTACCCGACGCGCGACCTTGTCCTGTCCTGAAGCCAGCGTGCCGCAAGGGGCCTGATCCCGCGGATCAGAGTCCGGTCGAGCGCGAGCATGGCGGACAGGTAGATCGCGAACCCCGTGCCGACGCAGAGCAGCAGCCGACGCATTGGCGCCATCCCCGGCACGGCGTCGCGCAGCGACCACACCAGCGCCGCCATCAGCAGCGCGCAGCACAGCGGCGCCGCGAACGCCGCGATGTAGCGCCGCGGCGCCACGTCCAGGTGGCGGCGCGTCATCCACACCGCGGCCGGCAGCGCCAGCAGGTGGCGCGCGCCCGACGCCAGCACCGCGGCTCCCATCGTGGCATTTGCCGTGGCGGCACACGCCGACAGCGCCAGCGCGCAGCTCAGGGCGGAGGTCGTCACCAGCGGCCGCTGCACGCCGCGCGCGCGCAGCACCGGGCTGACCAGGATCGTCGGCAGCACCAGGCTCCAGCCCAGGGCGGCCACCACGATGAAGCCGGTCGCGGGCAGCCAGCGCGGCCCGATCACCGCGGCGAGCGCGTCGGGCGAGACGGCCGCGAAGCCGAGCAGCACCGGCGTCGCCGCCAGCGCCACCATGCGGGTGCCCAGCAGGAACGCCGCCGCGGTGTTGCCGCCGGCGCGTTCCACGCCCGCAAAATACGACAGGCCGAAGCGCAGGGCGAAGTTCTGGATGACGTTGGCGATCTCGTCGATCAGCCGCTGGGCGAACTGCAGGTAGCCGAGCGCGTCCAGCCCGTGGAACACCCCGAACAGCAGGGCGAACAGCCGCGTTGTCACGCTCAGCAGGAGCTGCTCGAGGCTGATGGGCGCGCCGAACGCCACCAGGGCGCGCAGCTCGGCGCGGTCCAGGCGCAGCCGCGGCCAGCGCTGCACCGCGCCGACCAAGCTGAGCATCGCAAGCACGCTGCCGACGAAGCTGCTGCCCAGGATCGCCCACGCGCCGCAGCCCGCATAGGCCAGAGCGGCCGCCGAGAGCAGCGTGGCCAGCTTGGAGAGGATGCCGCGCCTGGCCAGAAGCTCGATGCGCATCTTGCGGGTGAGCAGCGCCACCGGCACAGTGTTGATGGCGCTGAGCGGCACCAGCAGGCTGCCCACCGCGAGCAGCACGCCGACGCCGCGGTCCTGGTAGAGCCACGCCAGCGGCGCCGCCAGGGCCAGGCACAGCAGGGCGCCCGCTCCGGAGAGCAGCAGCAGGCCCACGAAGGCGCTGTCGGTGAGCGTGGTGTGGATCGATCGGCTCCTGACCAGCGCGTCGCCGATGCCCAGGGCGGTGGCGATCTCGACCAGGCCGATCACCGCCATCGCCGCGCCCGCGCGCCCGAGCTCGGCCGGCGTGATCAGCCGCCCGATCACCAGCGTGGACAGCAGGCCGGCCAGCGCGCCGAGGATGCTTTCCGCGAACGCCCAGGGCACGGCGGCGACCGCGCGCTCTCGCAGCCTCATCCTGGCGCCGCCCGCAGCGCGGGCTCCGGCCGAGGCTCGCGCAGGCCCGCGGCGGGCTCCGCCTGCCGCAGATCCGCGACCACTATGAGCAGCAGGACAGGGAACAGCACGAACGCCGTCTGGATGTTGCCGCCGTCGGGCAGCAGCCAGACCAGCGCCGGCGCGACCAGGGCGGACTGGGTCCGGGTGCGCCGTCCGGCGAAGAACAGCGCCAGGAAGGCCAGCAGCGTCGGCACGCCGTACTCCACCAGGAGCTTGACCACGGAGTTCACGGTGAAATCATAGGCGGGCGGGCGCGTCGGATGCTCGCTGAGGCCGGCGCCGATCCCGAACAGCGCCGTCAACGGCGAGTCGCGCAGCGCGTCCGAGGCGAACCACCACGGCGTGACGAAGCGCAGGTGGCCGCTGGAGCCGGGGCTCTGGAACTCGTCGGTGCGCGAGACCAGGAACTCGTAGATGTCCGGGCTGGCCAGGGCGAGACCCGCCAGCGCCAGCGCGCCGACCGCCACCGTGGCGACGGCGACCACCACGCCGCGGCCGCCCAGGCTCAGCACCACTGTGAACACGAAGCCCGCGATCATCAGCCAGCCGGTGCCGGACACCGACAGAACCAGCGCCGCGCCGAACAGGCACAGGTGCAGCGGACGCCGCAGCGCCAGGATCTCGATGAGCAGCGCCATCGCCATGGTCTGCGAGAGCAGCGACGGCTCCACCAGGAAGAACCCGTTGGACTTGAAGTAGCCGGTGTTCAGGATCGGGATCGCCACGTTGTAGAACGGCTCGATCAGCAGCGCGTCCGGCACCGTCCCGGCGAACACGAACATCGGCAGACGGACGAACTGCAGGAAGAACTGCGCCACGCCGGCCGCCGCCACCACGGCGAACCAGCGGTTCACGACGCGGTAGAACGCCAGCTCGTCGACAGGCGCGGCGAAGGTCAGGGTCGCGAAGCTGACCAGCGCCAGGAACTGCGCCAGCGAGGTCAGGCTCGCCTCGCCGCCCATCTCGCCGCGCACCAGGGTCCTGACCGCGGCGCTGAGCAGGGCGAGGAAGCACATCAGGGCGAACAGCGCCGTGCGCCTGCGGTGCAGCACCAGGCTGCCGCCCAGCAGGAAGGCGCCGCCCAGCAGCAGGCCCAGCGGCGCCACCACGTCCAGGAACGAGGCGCCCGACGTCACGCCGAAGCGCTGCAGCAGCAGCGAGCCGCCGATCATCGCGCCGGAGAAACGCAGGGCGCCCGCCTGGCTGGCGGGTGCCGGCACCGAGGCGGACCCTGGCAGCACGTCGTCGGCGGCACGGGTCAGGGCGTCGCTCCGCAGGCCGTCGCTCTCGCCGGTCGGGCCGGGACGCCGCGTCCAGCCACCACGCCGGCGGCGCGACGCATTCGCTGGTCCGCCGCTCCCTGTTCGCCGAACGTGGCTGTCATGACGGCTTCCCTGGTTCCGACCGGCATCCACGGTGGCACACCCGGGCTGCGGCGGCGAGGTTCAAGGCTTGCCTGGCAGCCCTTGCGCTCGCGCCTTGCATCGTCGATCTCGCGCCGACGCCCCATGGTAACGTCGTCGCCGTGTCTAAACAATGCGACGACCTGCGCCAAGACTCGCAGGAAATCCCCGCCTCTGATACGAGCCTCCTCCATGGCTGCTCCGTCTCGCTTCGTCCTCGCCGCGGCTTTCGCCCTGGCGGCAGGTCCGGTCCGGGGGTCTCCGGCTCCGGACCCCGCGTCGTGCACCGGCGCGATCGCAGCCTCGGAGCGGGCGGAGCGGCTGCCCGCCCAGGTGCTCGGCGCGATCGGAATCGTGGAGAGCGGCAGGATCGACCCGCGGACCCGCAGCGTGGTGCCCTGGCCCTGGACCATCAACGTGGCCGGCGCCGGCCACGTGTTCGACACCGCGGCCGATGCGATCGCCGCGGTGCGGGTCGCGCAGGCGGCGGGCATCCAGTCCATCGATGTCGGCTGCATGCAGGTCAACCTGTTCCACCATCCGCACGCCTTTGCCACGCTGGAGGACGCCTTCGACCCGGCCGTCAACGTCCGCTACGCCGCCGGCTTCCTCGCGCGGCTGCATGCACAGGCCGGAAGCTGGCCGGCGGCGGTGGCGGCATACCACTCCGCGACGGCCGCGATCGGCGCCCCCTACGCCCAGCATGTCGCCCTGTTCTGGCCGCTGGCGACACGCTACGGCCTGGAGCCGCGTCCGGAGCCGCCAGCCCCCGACCCTGCCGTGGCGGCGGAGCAGGCGGTTGATCCCGGCCGCCTCCTGACGCCGGAGTTCCGGGCGCAGATGGTGGCGGCCGTCGCCTTCCGGCGGCAGCGCGACGCGGCGCTGGGCATGGCGGCGGGGCTCCACCCTGCCGCCCAGCCTGCCGCGATGGTGTTCGAAGTCGCGAAAGCTTCCCCTGGGCGACGCTCCGCCCCGCCCGCGACACCCGACTCCCTCGGCGCCGTGGACCCTGGCCACGTCCTGACGCCTGAGTTCCGCGCCAGCAGGCTTGCCGACGCGGCCTTCCGGCGGCGGCGCGACGCAGCGTTCGGCTGGGTTCGCCCGGCGTCGGCGCCCGCGGGCGTGGCGACGGCGCCCTAGCGGCGCATGGCCGAGCCGCCCGGGTCCGCCGGCCCACGCGCCTGGCGTAAAGTCACCGTCCCCGGATCGGGCCGTGGGCCCGACCCGAAGTCGGGACAACCCGGGAGTTCATCGCCCATGCCAGCACAGCCTTCCGCTCCGGCCCGGCGGAGCCTGCCGAATTTGCCGGCCGGCGGGGCGCCCTTCGTGTCGATCGTGGTCCCGACCCTGAACGAGGAACGCTACATCGAGGACTGCCTGCGTTCGCTGGCAGGCGCCGCGGCGGGAGTCGAGTTCGAGATCCTGGTGATGGACGGAGGCAGCGACGACCGCACCGGGGAGATCGTGCGCGCGGTGGCGCAGACCATCCCCGGCATCGCCCTGCATCACAACCCGGAGCGGCTGCAGTCGGCCGCGATGAACCTGGCGGCGCGGCTGGCCTCGCCGCGAGCCGAGGTGATCCTGCGCGCCGACGCGCATGCGCTGTATCCGCCGGACTTCGTGGGCCGCTGCCTGGCGGCGATGGCCGAGCACGGCGCCGCCTCGGTGGTGGTGCCGATGCTCACCCGAGGACAGGGCGGGATGCAGCGCGCGATCGCGGCCGCCCAGAACAGCCGGCTCGGCAACGGCGGCGCCACGCACCGGGTCGGCGGCAGGTCCGGCTTCGTCGAGCACGGCCACCACGCTGCGTTCGACCGCGCGACCTTCCTCCGCCTGGGTGGCTACGATGCGCGCTTCACCCACAACGAGGATGCGGAGTTCGATCTGCGGCTGCGGCGTGCCGGCGGGCGCATCTGGATGTGCGGCGACGCCCCGGTCACGTATTTCCCGCGCGAGACCCTGCGTCGCCTGGCCCGGCAGTATGTCCGCCATGGCCGGGGACGCGCGCGCACCCTGGTTCTGCATCGCCTGCGGCCGAAGCCGCGCCAGCTCGCCCCGGTCTGCGTGCTGCTGCTGTGCGCCGCCAGCCTGCCGCTCGCGTTGGCCAACGCCTGGTTCCTGCTCGTGCCGGCGGCCTACGCCGCGATGTGCCTTGCCTGGGCGGCGCGGCAGGGCGCCCTGGCCGGCGACCCGTGGCTGCTCGCCGCCGGCCCTGCCGTGATGACCATGCATCTCGCCTGGGCCTGGGGCTTCCTGGGCCAGTTCGCCGCTGCGCCAGAGACGGGAAGCAGGCAAGGTTGAGGCCCCGCCTTCAAGCATTGGGCCTCAAACTCTGCCAAAGGCTTGCCTTTGGAAACCACTACCTGAGTAAATCGGTGTCCGGAGGCCTTGGCCTTTGGCGGGTCTGGGCGTAGCTGCCAAAGGTTCCGACGACCTTCTTGGGTCGTTGGAATGGCGGCGCAGGGAGCGCCCGGCCTTGCTTGCTTGCAGGTTGATGCCCGTTGCCGCCGCCTTACGAGAAGACGGACTGCGCCGAGGGCATGACCACGCCCAGCAGCGTGAGTCGGGTGGCGTCGCTCAGCACGACGTTCGTCGAGCCGTTCAGCACCTGGAAACTCTGCACCGCGGCGGGCGGGTAGCCCTGCAGGTGGATCGCATCGAGCCCCGGGTCGTAGTTCGAGATCGTCAGCGAGCCGCCTGCCCTGCCCGCGACGAGGTTGAACGTGTCGTGACCTGACCCTGCGGCGATGCTGGCCTGTCCGCTGCCGGCGGTGAAGGTCAGGGTGTCGGCATTGGCCGTGAGCAGAACCGCGCCGGACCCCGCCACCACGCTGTCCGTGCCGGAGCCGCCGATGAAGGTCAGCGCCCCTGCGCCACCGTTCACGCTCACCGCCTGTCCGGCCGCGCTCACGCTCACCGCACCGGTTCCGACAGTGACCACGCCGCTGCCGGTTGCGGTGACGGTGCCGCCGACCGAGCCGGGGCTGTAGAGGTTCACCGGCGTGCCGACGGTGATGGCCTGCGTCCCGGCGCTCATCAGCGCCAGAGAGGCGTTGGCGGCGGCCACGCCGTCGTAGGAGGCGCCTGCGACGTAGAGGTTGCGGTCCGTGGTGGGCGTGCCGCCATAGGCGTCGTTGAGGAAGTCCACGGCGACGCTGTGGGTGCCTGCGCCGAAGCTGCCGAGCACGGTGAAGCTCTGGGCCTGCCCGGCGGCGTGCGAGGCGACCACGGTCTGGGTGCCGCCGACCGACTTGCCGTCCACGCTGATGGTGAACTGCGCATCGCCCATGTAGCGGTCCTCGCTCAACGACACCGTCAGGGTGTCGCTGCCGCTGCCGACCGTGACCGGCGCCGGCAGCGGCGTGCCGACGGTGATGGCCTGCGTCCCGGCGCTCATCAGCGCCAGAGAGGCGTTGGCGGCGGCCACGCCGTCGTAGGAGGCGCCTGCGACGTAGAGGTTGCGGTCCGTGGTGGGCGTGCCGCCATAGGCGTCGTTGAGGAAGTCCACGGCGACGCTGTGGGTGCCTGCGCCGAAGCTGCCGAGCACGGTGAAGCTCTGGGCCTGCCCGGCGGCGTGCGAGGCGACCACGGTCTGGGTGCCGCCGACCGACTTGCCGTCCACGCTGATGGTGAACTGCGCGTCGCCCAGGTAGCGGTCCTCGCTCAGCGACATCGTCAGGGTGTCGGACCCGGACCCGAGCGTTATCGCGGGCGGAAGCGGCGCGGGCGTCCCTCCTATGGCAGGGACCTGTGCCCCGAAATACTGCGCCCAGGCGGCCGCCTCCTGCGGCTTGCCGTCCGCGGCATCGGTGAACCGGTAGTTCCCGCCTCCATTGCTGTCCCAGATATTCACGAAATCAACCTTCGTGCCGGCGGCCTGCGCAGCGCTCAGCTGCTGCGCCAGCCATTGCGGGAAGGCGGCGTCGTCCTTGACGTCGGTGTTGGCCGCCGAGTTGCCGGCGCCGGTCTCGGGCAGCGCCACCGGCTTGCCCTGCTGGGCGGCGAAGCTGAGGATGTTGGGCAGGCTGAGGCTGTGCCCGTCGCTGCCGTCGCTGGAATACGGCGTCGCGGCCGGGTTGCTCCAGTAGTGCGTGCGGTTCGCCGGATCGGCCAGCCATGCCGCCAGGCTGGGAGCCGTGGTGCCTGGGTTCGCGCCGAAATTCAGCAGAGTGTAGGGATACATGTCGGAGTACATGTCGGCGCCGATCACGTCGACGTAGGCGTTGCCGGGATAGAGGTTCGTGGTCGCCTCTGCGTTGCTGTAGTTGGTCGTGCCGGGATTCCAGATCACCTGCATCTTGACGCCGTCAGCCTGCCCGGCGGCCTGCAGCACGGTGTAGATGTGCTGGAACGCCTTGACCCAGTCCGCCTGCGTCTGTGCGTCGTCGCCGGCGTAGTTCGGCGTCCCCGCCAGGTTCATCTCCCAGCCCGGCCTCCAGTACTGCGTGGCGAAGCCCTGCTTTGCCCAGGCCTGCACGACGCCCTGGATGACGCTGTCGTACTGGCCGGAGGCGAAGTTGCGGAAATACTGGTCCTGGCTGATCGAGGTGTCGGCCAGCGAGGTCATGGGCAGGCCGATCACCGGCGTGGCGGTCTTGGCGTTGGGCGACTGCGCGAACGAGGATGCGGAGAACCCTGCGTTGTCCACCCAGTTGCTGATCGGCTTGTTCTGGTCGACATAGGCGACGAGGTACTGGGGTGCCGCGCCCATCAGCGTGCTGAAGCTGCCGTAGGTCGAGTCGAAGGCCGCTTCGTTCGATGGGCTGCTGTCGTCCGGGTTGCCCAGATAGGCGCCAAGCGCGAATGGCGTGGTCGACGATATGGTCATGCACTCGCGCTCCGGTTGTGTCCTGGATCACGGAATCCAGGCAGCGACCGGATGCTAAGCAGATAACGTCACCGTGATACAGTCAAAGCCGCCTCTTGATTTCCATGGACGAGTTGACTGGCCTCGCGGCGAACCGGCATGGCGCGGCTGTGAACAGGCGGGACAGCGGCTGTCATCGAGGCATTTTTCGGCCCGGCCCATGCCGCAGGCCTGCTCGCCGGCCGCGGCGTGCCTCGCGGTATGGATGCCCCGCAGCCCCGGGGCGATGCGCCCCGGGGCCTCATGGCGTCAGAAGACGCGCTCGTAGACCTTGACCACGTCGCCCGGCTTGAGGAAGCCGCCCGGCAGCACCCTGCCGTCCATGCTCTGCCTGCCGTTCAGCCGCACTACATAGGCATAGGCCTGGACCGCGCGGTAGGTGAACCCGCCGGCCACAGTGACCGCGGTCAGCATCGTCATCCCTGGCTGGAACGCGTATTGGCCTGGCTTGGCCACCTCGCCGAGCACGAAGATCGGCCGGTAGTCCGTGACCTGCACCGACACGCTCGGCTCGCGCACCAGCTTGCGCTCGCGCAGCTCGGCGCCGATGCGCGTGCTCAGCTCGGCCGTCGTCAGCCCCTCCGCGCGCACCGCGCCCAGCAGCGGCACCGCGATGCTGCCGTCGTCGCCGACGCGGTAGTCGTGGCTGAGCTGGTCCTCGCCGTAGGTGATGACGCGGATCTGGTCGCCGACGCCGAGCTGGTAGGCGACCGGCCGGTCCGCGCTCAGCACCGGCAGGTTGGCGCCCGGCGCGCAGGCGGCCAGCCCGGCCAGCAGCGGCAGGGCCAGCAGGTCGCGCCGGCGCGGCAGGAGGGCGCGCGGGTGGCGCAAGGCGGGGGTCTGGATCATGGGCGCGCGTCCTACAGGCCGAAGCCGACGGTGAACAGGGCAACGTTTTCGAGGTAGCTGAGCTGGGCGCCGCCGCGCCGGTCGATGAACTGGTAGCTCGCGCCGAGCTGGACCCTGCGGTTGAGGAACCAGGTGGCGCCGAGCCCGGCGGAGTAGATGTTCTGCGTGGCCGCGCCGGTGCCGGCCGTGGCGCCGAGGCTGGACCCGGCGCCGAAATCGGCCCTCTG
>CAXSES010000013.1:0-8441 GCA_964236225.1 uncultured Acetobacteraceae bacterium | reverse complement strand
CGCCGGTGCCGGCCGTGGCGCCGAGGCTGGACCCGGCGCCGAAATCGGCCCTCTGGTACTCGCCGAACCCGGTCAGCACGACGTTGCGGCGCAGCTCCTGCGCGACGTTGAGCTGCACCGACGTCGCGGTGGTGGCGATGAAGTTCACGTTGGTGGAGTCGTCGATCTCGCGGCGCACGATCCCGGTCAGCGTGGTCATCAGCTGCGGCTTCCAGGTCACCGACGCCTCGATGATCGGCGAGCGGATGGTGGCGAACCGCGCGCTCGCGTAGGTGCGCTGCTGGTAGCCGACCAGCGCGCGGTAGCGCAACGCCCCGGTGCCGGTGTAGTCGAGCCCCGCCAGGATCGCGCCGCCGACCGAGTTGAAGTTGCCCACCACGGCGGGATGCGAGGTGAAATCGATCACGGTGCCGCGCGCCACCAGCAGCACGTTGCGCTTCGGCGACAGCTCGAAGCGCGTGGTCAGCTCCGGCTGGTACACCAGCCGGCTCTGCCAGGTCTGCCCCAGCGCCGCGTTCAGCCCGTCGCTGGCCGGCGCGACGACATTGCTGAACCGGTACGACGCCACGTCGAGGTCGGGCACGAAGCTGAGGCGGCCCTGCGTGAGGAACGTCGTGCCTATCCTGACGTCGTCGACCTGGAACGGGATCGGCACGGACACGGCCGCGCCCAGGTCGCGCGGCGTCTGCACCACGCTGAGGTGCTGGTAGCTGCCGCTCACCTGGTCGAGGCCGACGTCGTAGGTGCCCGACACGCCGGCGGACCAGTTGGTGAAATCCTGCACCGGGCGCGAAGGATAGCGCTGGTCGTCCACGCTGAGCGTCGCCGCGACGCTGTTGCGCGACCAGTCCGACGCCGCCGAGACCACGGCCTGGGTGTCGATCGCAGCGCTGGCCCGACCGCCCGGCACGCCATCGACGTTGCTGTCGTAGCCCAGGGACTCCGTCATGTGCGGCCGGATCACGAATGAACCCGCGCGAATCCCATCGGAGCGGTAGTCCGGCGCCACCCTGGCCTGGGTGTCCTCGGGAGTTTCGGTCAGGCCGGGGGCGTAGTCCGGGATGTAGCGGCCGAGCAGTTGCGCCTGGGCCCGCGCGAGCGGGCAGGCGGCGAACGCGAGTGCCAGGCCAAAGTACTGTCGTATTACGCGAGTTTTTATCTTCACAGTTCAACCAAAGATAGCATCCATAGCCTTGAGAAAACTTCTGGTTAATTCCAGCCCGAGACGCAGTCAGATGACGAGCATTCCGGTGTGAAGAAAATACCTCGAGCTTGCTATCGGCACATTATACCTCACTCGGATTATCTCTCACCCTCCTGTTAACGATCTCTTTTTAGATTGTCATCGGGATATTTTTTTAGTAGTTGATGGACGTCGAAATACCCCATCAAAATCCGGCTTTGCCGGTTCGGAGAGTGGTCAAGATGACCGGCGTCCTGGACCAGGTTGCTGAGCGCCAACTGCTGACCTCGCGGCAGCGCACGATCAAGTCTCATGTCCTCACGGACGTCGCCTGCATGGCCATGCTGTTCGCCGCCGATCTCGCGGCGTTCGTCGCGGCGCAGGTCATGGCGCTGTGCCTGGCGAACCTGGTCCGTGACCGGCTGGGGTTGCAGGTTCCGCCGCTCTCGCTGCTGGCGCAGATCCAGCCCGAGATGCAGCTGCTGGCCGCGCTGTTCTGCAGCGCGCTGGCCTACCTGACCGCACGCGGCTGCTACCGGGAGCGGCTGCCGTTCTGGGTCGAGCTGCGTCTGTTCGTTCTGGTCAGCACCTTCGCCCTGCTCGCCGAGGCGTTCATCGAGGTGGCGCTCAAAGGCCAGCCGTCGCGGCTGGTCCTGATCGGCGGCTGGATCCTGTTCCCCCTCGCGGTCGCCGTGCTCCGCCCGCTCGCCAAGCGTACGCTTGCTGCTCTTGGCCTGTGGCGCGTCCCGGTGCTGGTGATCGGCGACGCCGCGGGCATCGCCAACGTGGCCGAGGTGTTCGGCTCGGAAGGCGTGTCGGGCTACGACGTGGTGGCGACCTGCGCCCCGGAGCAGGCCCTGGCGCTGGCGGAGCGCGACGGCTGGGCCTCGCTGCTGCGCCAGGAGGGCGCGCGACGGCTGGCGCTGTCGATCCATCGAGGCTCCACGATCGAGCCGCGGCTTATCCAGTCGATCCTGCGCGTCGGGCTGCCGTTTGCCGTGCTGCCGCCGGTGGACGTCCTACCTGTGGTCGGCTGCGAGCGCATCCCCTTCTTCAGCCACGACACCTTGATGCTGTCGTATCGCAACAATCTGGCGCAGCCGATGGCGCGGCTGGTCAAGACGGTGTTTGACCTGCTGATCGCGACCCTGCTGCTGGCTGCGCTGTCGCCGCTGTTCGTGGTCATCGTGCTGCTGGTGCGCCGCGACGGTGGGCCGGCGTTCTTCTCGCATCGGCGCATCGGCGCGCACGGCCGGAGCTTCGGCTGCCTCAAGTTCCGCACCATGGTGCCCAACGCCGACGAGGTCCTGCTCCGTGCCCTGGCGGCGGACGAGGCTCTGGCGGCGGAGTGGGACGCCACGCAGAAGCTGCGGCACGATCCCAGGATCACCCGCATCGGGCGGCTGCTGCGCGCGACCAGCCTCGACGAGCTGCCGCAACTGGTCAACGTCATGCGTCTGGAGATGAGCCTGGTGGGGCCGCGGCCGATCGTGAAGGCGGAGGTCGCGCGCTACGGCGAGGACATCGCCTTCTACTACGAGGCCCGGCCCGGCCTGACCGGCTTGTGGCAGGTGAGCGGCCGCGCCGATACGTCCTATGTGCAGCGCGTCCGACTGGATTGCTGGTATGTCAAGAACTGGACGATGTGGCACGACGTGGCGATCCTGAGCAAGACGGTGCCTGCCGTGCTCAGCCGACGCGGCGCGCACTGAGCGCGGCGGCGGGAGTCCGGCCAGCGCGAGCCACGCGCCACGAGGTGACGGCGTTTCCTGCTTGTGCGAGAATCGCCTGCGCGTCAGGCGTGCAGCGGGCGAGCGTCGTCACTCGGCCGCCGCGCGTGGGCCTGTCGCGGGTTCAAGTCGCAGGCCGGGCATCTCCCGCCGCCAGGAAGGCGGCGAATCCGCAGGGCGACGGGGCCGCAGGCATCGCGCCGCACGACAACGACGCAGGGGGAGACACCAGGACTTGAGCATTCTCTTCAGGGCGGGCCAGCGTGACCGCGAGGCCGTGCGGGCGCGCGTCGACAGACCCGCCTCCCCCCCCATGGCCGCCGCGGTGCCCTTGGCGGAGGTGTTCACCCCGACGCGGCCCAAGGTCGGCGACCAGCGCATGGCAGGGCGCAGCGCCGAGCTGCAGAAGATCCTGGGCGCCCTGCTGGAGGAGCACGCGCACGTCGTGCTCTATTCCGAGCGCGGGCGCGGCAAGACGTCGCTGTCCAATTCGGTGATCGCGGCCTTGCGCCAGCACGAGGTTGCGGTCGCCCGCTACACCTGCGACGCGGCCAGCACCTACGAGGACATCATCCGCGGCCTGCTGCGCGACCTGCCGTCCTCGATGCTGGCGGTCGCGGCCACCAGCCAGTCCGCGCAGGGCTGTTCCGCCGCCCTGCCGGACGGGCCGCTGCAGCCGTACGACGTGGTGTCGATGCCGGGCAGGCTCACCTGCCCGTTCCTGGTGTGCGTGGTGGACGAGTTCGACCGGCTGCGCAACGCGGTGGTGCGCACCCAGTTCGCCGACACCATCAAGCAGATCTCGGACCGCGGCGTGCGCATGCTGTTCATGCTGGTCGGCGTGTCCGACAGCCTGGAGCAGATGCTCGGCGAGCACCAATCGATCCAGCGCAACCTGGTGGCGCTGCCGCTGTCCCTGCTGACCGACGAGCGGGTGGGCGGGCTGGTCGCCCGCGGCGCCGCGGAGGCCGGGCTCGAGATCGCGCCCCCGCTGGCAGCGCGCATCGCGGCGCTGTCGCGCGGCATGCCCTACATGGCGCAGTTGCTGGCGCTGCGCGTGGCGCAGGCCACCGCGCTGCGCGGCTCGACGCGCGCCACCGAAGCCGACCTGCGCTGCGCCGCCGACCGGCTGGTGGACGAGGCGGAGCCGCGCGTGCTGTCCCTTTACGCGGTGCTGACTCATCATGGCGCCGACGCCGCCGCCGTCGACGCCCTGCACGTGGTCGCAACCGCCGAGCAGGACACCTTCGGGCGCATCCAGGTCCGCGATGAGGCCGGGGGCGTCAGGGTGGGCGGCAGCCTGGTCCCGGCCGGCTGCTGGCAGCGCATCCTGGATGCCGGCGTGGTCAACGCGGGCCTGCCGGCCTCGCCGCTGGTCAGCGTGTCCGACCGCAGCCTGCTCAACCACGTGCTGATGCGCGGGGTTCTCGCGCGCCAGCCGCATGCGGCGCCCGCCGCCTTGGCGATGCCCGACGCCGCCGCCACCGCGGCGCACTGAACCAAGGCGCAACGACGATGGACGTTTCCGTGGGCCTCTCCCCCGCCACCTCCAACCCGCAGGGAGTCCGGCTCGGCGAGCTTGCCGCGCTGCTGCGCCGTCGCGCCTGGCTGATCGCCCTGTGCGCCTTGTGCGGCGCGGTGGGCGCGGTGGCGCTCAGCACGCTGCTGCCGAGGCTGTACACCGCGTCGAGCAAGATCACGATCGCCGGCGAGAGCTTCGCCATCCCTGAGCTGCAGGGGGTGCTGCGCAGCGACAAGTCGGACCCGATGCTGTTCGCGCGCACCGAGCTGCAGGCCCTGTCCTCGCGCCAGCTCCTGCGGCAGGTCGCAGGCGAGTTGAGCCTCGCCAGGCTGCCGGAGTTCAACGCCGCGCTGCGTCGTCCCGGCCTGGCCAGCGTGGTCGCGGACCAGATCAGGAGCGCGCTGGCCATGGCGCAGGCGCTGCCCGCGCCCACGTCGCAGCCAGTGTCGCAGGAGGACGGCGTGGTCGCGGCGGCGAGCCGCAGCCTCGCCGTGTTTAACGACAACCGCAGCCTGGTCATCGACCTGTCGTTCACCTCGCAGGACCCGAAGCTGTCCGCGGACTTCGTCAACACCCTGGTGCGGGACTACATCTCCGGCCAGGCCGGGCAGCGCTCCACCGCCAACCAGGACGCCAACGGCGCGCTGCTCAAGCGCATCGACGAGCTGAACGGCGAGATCGCCGGGCTGGAGCAGCAGAGCCGCACCATCCGCGACAAGAGCCAGATCGTCGGGCTGCGCGCCGGCAGCGTCGGGCAGCAGCAGGTCGAGGATCTGGCCAGCGCCGTCACCCGCGCCAGCCTGGAGCGGGCGCAGCTCGAATCCACCTGGCAGCGCGCCACCGCGCTGGCGCGCAACGGCACCTCTGACGAGCTGGCCGGGGTGCTCAGCTCGGAGACAGTGTCGCGGCTGCGCGAGCAGGAGGCGGCGGCGGCCCGGCAGGTGGCCCAGATCTCGACCCGCTACGGCAGCTCCTACCCCGGCGTGCGCGACGCGCAGGCCAGCCTGGACTCGGCGCGCCGCCTGCTGTCGCAGGAGGTGCAGCGCATCATCGGTTCGCTGACCACGCAGCTCCAGGTGGCGCGCGAGCATGAGCGGGACGCGCAGACCCAGCTCGCCGCCGCGCGCGACGACGCGGTGAAGAACGGCAACGTGCAGGCCAGGCTCGACGATCTGCGCCAGCAGACCGCCGACCGCCGGGCGCTCGCGCAGAATCTGCTGGAGCGGACGCAGCAGACGATCACCCGCCCCGCCGCGGACCAGACCCCGGACGTGCGGGTGCTGAGCGAGGCATTCCCGCCAGCGACGCCATCGAGCCCCAGAACCGGCCTCGCCGGGATGTTCGGCCTGCTTGCCGGCGCCGTGCTCGGCTCGCTGGTCGCCGTGGGCACGACGCGCGACCGCGACGTCGCCACCACGCGCGATGTCGCCAGATCGGACGGATTGCCGATCCTGTCCGTGCTGCCTGCCTCGCTGGGCGCGGACCGCCATGTCCAGGCCCGGCGCGTCTTCGCCGATCTGTCCGGCCCTGACGCGGAGGCGTTGCGCACCCTGCGCGCGCGCATCAGGCTGCATGGCCGCACCGCCGCGCCACGGGTCGTCGCCTTCATCCCGGCGCAGCGGGGCGAGGCAGGGAGCGCGCTGTCCGTGGCCTTCGCCCGCCTCGCCGCGATGGATGGCGAGCGCGTGCTGCTGATCGAGGGCGACCTGCGCGCGCCCGGCCTGCCCAGGGCGCTCGGCGCCAACGGCGGCGAGCTGCCGGCCGTGCTGGCAGGAGCGCTGGGCTGGCGCGAGGCGGTGCTGCGCGACGCGCAGAGCCCGCTCGATCTGCTGGTCGCGGCCGCTTCGGTCTCCGACAGCCATGCCCTGCTCGGCGGGATCCGGCTGCAGAACCTGCTGGTCGAGGCGCGCGACGACTACACCCTGATCGTGGTCAGCGCATCCTCGGCCGCCACCCCTTCGGACGCGCTGGTGCTCGCGCACCGCGTCGACGCCAGCATCATGGTGTTCTCCAGCCGCAAGGCGCGGGCAGCATCGGCAACCCGGCCGTTCACCGAGGACCTGCTCAAGACCTCCACAGGGCCGGTCGCCGCCGTGCTGGTGGCGGCGTGACCGGCAAGCGGCATGGACCACAGCCCGGATCGGCCCTCGCCCGCGTCGCGATGATCGATCCGTCGCTGTTCACCATTCCTTATGACCGCGCCCTGATGCTCGGCCTGTCCCGCGCCGGCCACGACGTCAGGCTGCACGGTCGCGCCCCGCGTCCGGAGGACAACGACAGCAGCGGGATCACCATCGATCCGGACTTCTACCGGCTGTCCTCGCTGGGCGCGGTGGCGCGCCTGCCGAACCGGCTCAGGCTGCCGATCAAGGGCGTGGACCACCTGGTGTCCATGCTCCGCCTGCGCGCGCGGCTGCGAGAGCAGCGGCCGGACATCATCCACTTCCAGTGGCTGCCGCTTCCCATGGTGGACCGGCGCATGCTCGCCGGCCTGCGGGCGATCGCCCCGCTGGTTCTGACGGTGCACGACACCAACCCGTTCAACGGCGATCCCTCCGCCTCCGTGCAGGCGCGCGGGTTCGTCGAGTGCCTGTCCCTGTTCGACCAGTTGATCGTCCACACCCGGCAGGGCCGCGACAGGCTGGTCGCACTCGGCATCGAGGAAGCGCGCATCTCCGTGCTGGCACATGGCCTGATGGACGAGCTTCCTCGCAGTGCCGCGCCGATGGCGACGGGGGGCGAACTGACGTTCCTGCTGTTCGGCAAGCTCAAGCCCTACAAGGGCCTCGATGTTCTGATCGAGGCATACGCCAGCCTGCCGGACCACCTGCGCAGCCAGGCCAGGCTGCGGATCGTTGGCAAGGCCTACATGCCGCTCGGCCCGATCCACGCGCTGGCGGCGGCCCGTGGCGTCGCCGACCGTCTTCTCCTCGAATCACGCTTCGTATCGAACGACGAGGTCAACGAGCTGTTCTCGCCCGACGTCGTCGCGGTGTTCCCCTATCGCGAGATCGAGGCGAGCGGGGTGCTGCCCTTCGCCCTGGCCAATGGCCGGCCGGTAATCGCCTCGGCGTTGGGCAATTTCGTGGAGACGATCGAGGACGGCGTGCAGGGGCTGCTGGTGCCGCCGGGCGATGCGCCGGCGTTGTCCCAGGCGATGGCGCGCGTGATCGGCGACCGCGCCTTCCTGTCCGGGTGCGCCGTGCAGGCCCGCAGGCTGGCCGAAGCGGTGCCGGACTGGGACATGATCGCCTCGCAGACCGCGGTGGTGTATGCCGCGGCACGGTCCCCGGCGGGTGGCCTGAGTCCTTCTCCTGAAAGAGAGGCCGGTCCAGGGGGGCTCCCCCTGGCGGGTCCAGGGCAGAGCCCTGGCCTTGCCTACTCTGGCAGGTCAGAACTCAAAGCCGCTGGTACAAGAAGGTAGTTCTCAAGGCAGGCCTTGAGCGGAGACCGAGCCTCTCCGGCCTTGCCGTGCCCTCAGGCGAGCGTTGCCAGGCCCTGGCCACCGTCCAACCTGTCCGCCAGCTTTGCCGCCTGCCCGGTCGGCCCGAACAGCAGGTAGGTGTTGAGTTGCTGCTGCGTCGGCGTGGTGGCGATCACCTGCCCGGACAAGTCGTGGAAGCTCAGCACCGTGATCCCCAGCGTCAGGTCGAGCCGGGCTGACGGGTCGGGCCTGTCCGCCTTCACCGGGAACGTCGGCGTCACCGTTGCCGGGCCGGCAGACGGAACGACCGGCATATCGGCACGGCCGTGAGCAGGGATGGCGGCTGAGATCACGATCTGGCTCCATGGACGCGGCAGCTTTTCAAAGCTCCTTTGCAGGCCGTGGCCAACCGCAAGGGTGCACACTGGCGACTCATGGGTCATAATGATGAAAGAAGCATTAAGACGCGCCTGAAATCCGCCTGCGCCAGACCGTAACCCGAGGTCGTGCGGTTCGCGACGCCTGGTGGGCCGGCGCCTTAAATTCTGACCTGCCAAGGCAAGCAAGGCCAGGGCTCTGCCC
>CAXSES010000012.1:0-20376 GCA_964236225.1 uncultured Acetobacteraceae bacterium | reverse complement strand
GAGGAGGCGGTTAGTATGATAAAGGAGTCTGGCGGTAAAATTGATCGCATCGAGGAAGGACACCATCCGGATGGAGATAGCACACATACCGAACCACACATCAACTATAGAACGGCCGGCGAGCGGCCAAAAGGCGATAAGAAGGCCACAGTAATCGTAAAGCCGTGGGAAAAGGAAAATGATTAACGAGATCAAAGAACTTGCAGATCTTGCTGAAAAGCTAAAGCCATATCGAAAATATAAACCGATTGTCAATGACATGTTCGAGGCTGCGGATGACTGGAAGAATTTTGGCCAGTTACAGATCGAAAGAGTGGAGCAGGAGGGATGGGACCTGACAGGCCGGATGCAGCAGGAAGAGGAACTTCTTGGAAGGCTGCGGAGCTTCTACGGCGAGGCAATCGACAAGGACCCCGACTTCGCGAGGATCATGGAGCTGGGTGCACGGCTGATCACAGCCTGCAAGCAACGCAAGGTCGATCCGGATGGATGGCTGGGCATTGTGAAGGTCCTGCGGCGGACGTTCGCGTTTCTGACGTCGGAGTTCGGGCTGAGACCCGGGCCAGGGCCGGACGGGGCGTTCGACTATTCGTCGGATCGGGTGGCGATCAGCCTTGACCTGCCAAATCAACTCGGTTCCGATTGCTGGATAAAGCAAGTGTCCGAACAGGGCTCCGGCTTCACCCTGGAATGCCTGCTGTTCATGGGCGGCCGGACCGAGTCTCTGGCACGTCCGCCAGGCCATGAGTTCAAGTCCGAGGCCGACGTGCAGGCTTGGTTCACGACCGTTGCCGACATCCTGAGACGATACGGGTCTGACGTGCTGGCGGACCGGCCGGGCGCGTTCGAGCGGCTGGCGCAGGCTTCTGCGGAGCGCGACCGGCTGATCGGTGAGGAGTGCGAGCGCCTGTATGGTTCGGGTCAGCCGGGCAACAAAAGCGTGACCTGAGCCGGCAGGGTAACGCGACCGGCCGGGTTGGCTGACGCATGGATGTCTGCCAAGGCCGGCCAGGCAGACAAGGTTGAGGCTCCGTCTCATCCGCCAAAGGCAGGCCTTTGGAATCCAATACTTCAGTAAAGCCGGTCCAGGGGCGCTGCCCCTGGCGGGTCCAGGGCAGAGCCCTGGCCTTCCTTGCTGCCCTTCCTGCGCGGGGCTAGACCGGAGGCATGTCCGCTCCCCGCGTCGCCCTGTTCGTCACCTGCCTGGTCGATCTGCATCGCCCGACCGTGGGGTTCGCGGCGATTGCGCTGCTGGAGCGGGCGGGGTGCCTGGTGGAGGTGCCGCGGGCGCAGACCTGCTGCGGGCAGCCCGCGTACAACACAGGCGACCGGGCGACGGCGCGCGACCTGGCGCGAGGCATCCTCGACGCGTTCGGCGGCTACGACTACGTCGTGGTGCCGTCGGGGTCGTGCGGGGGAATGATCCGCAGCCACCTGCCGGGGCTGTTCGCCGACGACCCGAATCTGCGGGTGCGCGCGGAGGCGCTGGGGGCGAGGACGTGGGAGCTGGTGTCGTTCCTCGCCGACGTGATGGGGGTGCGCGACGTGGGTGCGCCGCGGTTCGAGGGAGTGGCTGCATACCACGACAGCTGCTCGGGGCTGCGCGAGCTGGGGGTCAAGGCGCAGCCGCGCGCTCTGCTGGCGGGCGTGGACGGGCTGAGGATGGTGGAGCTGCCGGGGGCGGAGGTGTGCTGCGGGTTCGGGGGGACGTTCTGCGTGAAGTACCCGGAAATCTCGACGCGCATGGTCGGCGACAAGGCGGGCGAGGTCGCGGCGAGCGGGGCGGACACGCTGCTGGCGGGGGATTTGGGGTGCCTGCTCAACATCGCGGGGCGGCTGTCGCGCGAGGGCAGCGCGGTGCGGGTGCGGCACGTGGCGGAGGTGCTGGCGGGGATGACGGACGGGGCGGCGATCGGACAGGCGCGAGGCTGAAGCAAGGCCAGGGCTCTGCCCCCATGCTTGAGGGCGGGGACCCGCCAGGGCGAGCCGCCCTGGACCGGCGCACCTGAGGATCGGCGGCACGTCAGGCAGGCGTGTCCCAGGCTGTCGTTGGGTTTGCGGAGGCGAGCCTTTGGCCGGTGAGGCAGGGCCTTGCCTGTGTGCCCTCAACTCGCGCTGATCTGGGCGGCCGTGAGTGTGGCGCCGAACAGGGTGACGTGGGTTCCGTCGCCCAGTGTGAGGGCGGTGCCGAAGCTGCCGGTGGTCGTGGTATTCAGGGCTGTGGCGGCGTCGGAATCGGTGAAGCCCTGGATGAGGCTGATGCGGTCCGAGGGCTTGAAGCCGATGATGGCCTCGTTGCCGCCCTGGCCCTGGACGAAGGTGTAGGTGTCGGGGCCGCTGCCGGCAAAGGCGGTGAGGCTGCCGCCGTCCAGCTCGACCTGGGCGGGGCCGCCGCCCTCGACGAACAGGCCGTTGCCGGACATGGCGCCGATGCGGTCGCCGCCGTTCGGGCCGCCGAACCCGATGTCGCCGCCGGTCAGGCCGAACAGGTTGGCCCCTGTGCCGCCCACCAGGGTGTCGTTGCCGCCGCTGCTGCCCAGCAGGGTGTCGCTCCCCGAGCCGCCATACAGCAGGGCGGCGTTGCCCAGACCGCCGCCGAGCGTGGCGTTGCCTGAGCCGGCGACGAGGATGCTGTGACTCCCCGACGCGCCGGCCAACACGTCCGGGCCGGAGCCGCCGTAGAGGATATCGGTGCCGGAGCCGCCGGCCGCGGTGTCGCTGCCGGCGCCGGCGACGAAGGTCAGGGTGCCGGCGCCGCCCTTGACCACGGCGGAGGGGCCGGAGGCGAAGACCAGGTCGCTGCCGCCGCCGGCCTGGATGGTGTCGGCCCCTGTGCTCTGCACGACGTCGTCGCCGCTGTCCTGCAGCAGGAGCGTGGCGTCCTTCAGCGTGATGCCGGAAAGGCTGCCGCCGGCGAACACCTCCGCGGTGCCGCCGCTGACGGTGGTGTTGCTGGCGGTGCCGCCGGAGGAGACCAGCAGGTTGGCGGCGCTGATCGTGGTGTTGCTCGCGACGCCGCCGGACGAGACCACCAGGATGGCGCCATCCTTGGCCAAGGCGCCGGAAAGGGTGCCGCCGTCGAGCATGCTCGACGCGGCGCCGCTGATCGTGATGTTTCCGACGGTGCCGCCGGAGGAGACAAGAAGGGCGCCGCCGTTGACCATGGCGCCGGAGAGGGTGCCGCCGCCGAGCACGTCCGCGGTGCCGCCGCTGAGCGTGGCGCTGCCGACGGCGCCGGCGGCATAGACGTACAGGATGCCGCCGCTGTCGATTAGGGCGCCGGAGAGGGTGGCGCCGCCGAACACCCCCGCCATGCCGCCGCTGAGCGTGGCGCTGCCGACGGCGCCGCCGGAGGAGACGAACAGGGTGCCACCGCTGCCGACCAGGACGCCGGAGAGGGTGCCGCCGCTGAACACGTCCGCCGCGCCGCCGTTCAGCGTGGCATTGCTGGCGGTGCCGCCGGAGGAGACGAGCAGGATGCCGCCGCTGTTGACCAGGGTCGCGCTTGCCACGCCGCCCGACGCGACGAGCTGCACGCTGCTGCCGGTGTTGACCACGATGTCGGTGTTGACCACGGTGCCGGTCGCGGTGCCGCCGGAGACCACCTGCACGCCGCCGCCGCTTGCCCTGGTGGCGCTGGTCGCGCCACCCGCATAGACGTATTCCCGGCTGCCGCTGCCGTTGAGGGTCGTGCCCGCAGTCGTGCCGCCGGAGAAGACGCCGACGCGGCCGTTGGTGACGATCGTGCCGCTGGCCATCCCCCCGGAGACGATCTCCTGCCCCTCGGCATCGAGGGTGCCGGCGCGGGCGAGGCCGCCGGCGTAGACGAACTCCGTGCCGCCGTCGACGGACGTGGCGGCCGCCGTCCCGCCGGAGAGGACGAGTTCCTGGTCGTTGGCGAGGAGCGTGAGGCCGCTGCCGGTCTGGCCGGCGCTGATCGTGGTGGTGGTCATGCAGGGTCCTGTGCGGTGTTCTGGCCGGCGGGGTCGACGGGGGCGGCCATCGGGATGGGAGCACGCGTCATCACGCCTGCGCCTTCCTGGGCGGTGTCGGGCAGCGCGTCACGGTTGCCTACCCCGCGCTGACCTGGGCGGCGCTCAGGTTCGTCACGCCTATCAGGGTGAGCGACGTGCCGTTGTCCAGGTTCAGCCGGGTGCCGAAGCTGCCATGGGTCGCAGAGGCCAGGATCGCCGCGACGTCGACCGTCCCGCTCAGGCTGTACAGGGTCAGGAGGTCAGCCGCGCCGAAGCCCACGATCGTGCTCGCGCCGGCCTGGCCGCCGAAGACCTCGAACAGGCTCTGGCCGCTGCCGCAGAACACGGTCGTGGTGCCGCCGTAGAGGTCGACGGTGTCGTCGCCGTTGCCCTCGACCACGGTGCCGCCGGCATTGAGGGCGAAGAAGTCCGAACTGTCCGCGGCGCCGCCGAAGGCAAGCTCGCCGCCGCTCTCGCTGGAGAACTCGTTGCCGACGGCGCCGCCCACCATGGTGTCGCCGCCGCCGCCGCTGCCGTCGAAGGCGTCGTAGCCGGCACCGCCGTACATCAGCGCGGAGTTGCCCAGGCCGCCTGACAGGGTGGCGTCGCCGCTGCCCGCGACCAGGACGCTGCCCTTGCCGGACGCGCCGGTCAGCGTGCTGCTGCCAGTGCCGCCGTAGAGGAAGTCGGTGCCGGACCCGCCGCCTGCGACGTAGCTGCCGCTGCCGGCGACGAAGGTCAGGTTTCCCGTGCCGCCCGTGACGCTGGCGGAGGCGCCGGAGGCGAACACGGTGTCGCTGCCGCTGCCTGCCCTGACGGTGTCGTTGCCCTGGCTGAGGACGACGTCGCTGCCGGTGTCGGCGAGCTGGACGAAGCCGTCGCTGACCGCGAGGCCGGAGATCGCGCCACCGGAGGTGACGTACACGGCGCCGCCGCGATTCACCACGGTGCCGCTCGCCGCGCCGCCGGTCGAGACGATCTGCCGGCCGCCGCTGTCCACGACGCTGCCGATGGCCGTGCCGCCGGCGACCAGCACTTGGGTGCCGAGCACGATCATGGCGCCGGTGTCCGTGCCGCCGGAAACGAAGTCGCCGCCGCCGGACAACGCCACCGTGCCGCTGGCCTGGCCGCCGGAGTTGACCAGGATGAAGCCGCTCGTCACCGAGGTGCCGATCGACACGCCGCCCGCCCTGACGATCTCGAAGCTGCTGACGCCCGAGATCGCGGTGGAGCTGGCGACGCCGCCGGGGAGGACGACCGCGATGCCGCCGGTGACGGAAGTCGCGACCGCGGTGCCGCCCGAGGAGATGAAAAGCAAGCCGCCCGTCAGGCTGGTGGCGCTCGCCATGCCGCCGGACTGCACGCCCAGGGTGCCGCCCGGCACCACAGTGGCCAGAGCGGTGCCGCCGGCGAACACCAGGGCCGTGTCGGCGTCGTTCAGGGTGAGGCCGCTGCTGGTCTGGCCGGCGCCGATGGTGGTGGCGGTCATTCGGAGGCTCCTGCGGTGCTTCGGCTGGCGGTTGCGGTGACGACGGCTGTTGTCGCCGCGGGAAAGCCGGGCAGGCGGCGCAGGGTGGCGCGGACGTGCTCGGGGGTGATCAGGCGGGTGCACTCGAACTGGCGGGGCGTGTTGGCCTGGCGCGGGCACCACAGGAAGTCCGCGTGCTCGAAGCGGTGGCGCACGTCGTTCCAGCAGGAGTTGCAGGCGTGGTAGTTGATGACGCGGTAGGGGGTCGCGAACTCGTTGGTCGGGTGGGTGAAGCCGCTGATCATCACCACAGGGCAGCCGGCCGCCCAGGCCAGCCAGGCCAGGCCGCTCGACAGGCCGACGAAGCCCGCCGCGTGGCGCAGCAGTCGGGCGCGCTCGACCAGCGGCAGGTCGCCTGTCAAATCCTCGGCGCCGTGCGGGAGGTGGGTCCAGACCAGGCCGTGGCCGTGCACCGGCTTCTGGTCGATGCACAGCACCCGGTAGCCGGCCTCGCGCAGGAACGCCACCACCTCGCGCCAGCCGCCGGGGTTGTTCCAGTACTTGGCCTGGGACGAGCTCTGCACGGCGATGCAGACATAGGGCTCGGCGATCGGGCGGCTCTCGTCGGGCAGCGCCAGGCGGGGCGGCTCCTCGGCGGGATCGACGCCGAGGATGTGGCCGGCGGTGCGGTGCAGGCCCACGAGTCGGAAATCGCAGGGCTGCCAGACGCATTCCGCGTCGTCGAAGAACAGGCCGAGGCTGTAGGTGGCGTAGAAGCGGTCCGGCTCGACATCCTCGTGGGGGACGAAACGAATATCGGGGTAGGCGCCGCGCAGCAGCGGGATGATCAGCGCCGACATCGCGCAGGTCAGGCGGCAGCCATGCGCCCCGGCGAAGCGTGCGGCGTAGGGGAACCAGGCGAGCACGTCGCCGAGCGTGCCGACCGGGAACTGCACCAGCACGTCGCGGCCGCGCGCGTCGTAGTCGTGGGCCAGGACCGTCTCCGCCGCGCCGGCGGCGTCGAGCGACTCGACCTCGATGCGGAAGCGCACGAACCAGCGTTTGGCGCTGTTGACGAGCGCGCCCTGGTTCTCGCTGCGGAACAGGATGTTGCCTGTGTCGAGGTCGCGCAGGGTGACGCGCCACGCGCCCTCGGCCAGCGTGGGCAGAAGCACCCGGGCGCCGAGGTTGAAGTCGAAGCGCAGGCCGCGCGGGCCGTGCTGGGTCGGCGTGTCCGCGGCGGGCGGATAGCTCGCGGCGGCGGGCGCGGGGGCGTCGGCGGGCGGCATGGCGCTGTGCACGGACGCTCCCGACGCCTGGAAGGCGCGCCAGGCGCAGCGGGTATCCCACAGGGATGACGTATTTTCCAGCCCTGGGCGCCAGGAAGCACAAGGCCGGGCTCCGCCTCAACCGTGCCTGTTTCGCTCGATCCGTTCAGCGGGTGAGGTAGTCGATCATGGTGATGCCGAACAGGATGGCGAGCCAGAAGAAGCCGAGGATGGAGAACAGGCGGACCAGCGGCGGAGCGTGGGTCAGCTCCATCGAGAAGGTCAGCACGATTGTGACCATGACCGCGGCGATGCCCATCTCGACATAGCCGCAGGCGGGGAACGGCGTGGTCATCGCCAGCAGGATCTCGATCGCGAGCAGGCACAGCAGCACGCCGGTGGTGATCACCGGGCCACGCATGGCCTCGCGGACCTCGGGGTCGATGTCGCGCAGCGTCGACAGGCCGGGCAGCGCAGCCATCAGCGATTCACCAGATAGAGGCTCGGGTAGACGATCAGCCAGACCAGGTCGATGAAATGCCAGTAGAGCCCGGTGATCTCGACCCGGTTCTGGTGGCGGGCGAGGTAGTGCGGGCGGCTGACTAGCCAGGCCATCGCCCAGACAATGCCGATGCCGATGGTCAGGTGGCCGAAATGCAGGATCGTGGTGACCCAGTAGAGGTTGACGAAGAGCTGCGAGGCGCCGTCCGCGCCCAGCTCGTAGGGGCGCTTGAGGAAGGGCGTCATGTGCTCGACGTAGTCGCGGTAGTACTCGTAGCACTTGAGCACCAGGAAGCCGACGCCGAGCGCCCCGGTGACGAGCAGGCAGCGGGTGACGTCGCGGGCGCGACCGAGCTTGGACATCTCTATGGCCCCGGTCATCACGAGCGACGAGGTGATGAGGATCACCGTGTTGACGCCGCCGATCCACAGCTTGAGGTGCTGGGCGGCGGCCTGCACCGAGTGCGGGTGCAAGGTGCGCAGCACCAGCGCGGTGACGAGGAGGCCGGAGAACAGCAGCAGTTCGGTGATTAGCCAGGCCCACATGCCCAGCTCGGCGGAGAGGCGCTGCTGCTCGACGGTGGTGAACTGCTCGTGCAGCTCGACGCCGACGCCCGGATTGCCGGCATAGGCGAGCGCGCCGGGCTCGAAGCGTTCCGACTCACCCACGCTCGACCACCTTGTTGGGGTAGTCGTAGGCCTCGAAGTCGACGACCGGCGGCGTGAGGAAGTTGTGCTTGGGCGGCGGCGAGGACGTCGTCCACTCCAGGCCCTTCGCACCCCAGGGGTTGTCGGGCGCGCGCTTGCCGAACCACAGCGACCAGGTGAGATAGACGATCGGGAACACGTAGCCGATCGCGAGGATGGTGGAGCCCGCGGAGCTCATGATGTTGAGGAGCTGGAACTCCGGCGCGTACTGGTGGTAGCGGCGCGGCATGCCGAGGTAGCCGAGCAGGAACTGCGGGAAGAAGGTCGTGTTGAAGCCGATGAAGATCAGGAACGCGCCGACGCGCCCCCAGGCCTCGGGATACATGCGGCCTGTGAACTTCGGCCACCAGAAATGCAGGCCGCCAAGGAAGGCCAGCACTGTGCCGCCGACCATGATGTAGTGGAAATGCGCGACCACGAAGTAGGTGTCGTGCAGGTGCTCGTCGATGGCGAGGCTGGCGAGGAACAGCCCGGTCAGACCGCCGATCACGAACAGGCCGATGTAGCCCATGGCGTAGAGCATCGGGGTGTCCAGCCGCAGGTCGCCTTTGTGGATGGTGGCGGTCCAGTTGTAGACCTTGACCGCCGACGGCACGGCGACGGCGAAGCTGAGCAGGGAGAACACCACGGCGGCGGTCTCGCTCTCGCCGTTGACGAACATGTGGTGGCCCCAGACGAAGAAGGTGATCGAGGCCAGGCCGATGGTGGCGTAGGCGACGAAACGGTAGCCGAACAGCCTCTTCTGGCTGAAGGCGCAGACCAGCTCGCTCATCACGCCCATGCCGGGCAGCACCATGATGTAGACGGCGGGGTGGGAGTAGAACCAGAACAGGTGCTCGAACAGCACAGGGTCGCCGCCCAGCGCCGGGTCGAACACGCCGATGTGGAAGGCGCGCTCCATCACCAGCAGGATCAGCGCGATGGTGATGACCGGGGTGGCGAGCAGGAAGATCAGGCTGGTGGCGTAGATCGCCCAGACGAAGATCGGCATCCGGAACCAGGTCATGCCCGGTGCCCTCATGGTGTGCACGGTGACGACGAAGTTCAGCCCGGACAGGATCGAGGAGAAGCCGACGACGATGACGCCGAGCAGGGCGGGCACGACATAGGTGTTGGAGAAGGTGGTGGAGAACGGGGCGTAGAACGTCCATCCCGTGTCCACGCCGCCGATCACCAGCACGACCAGCGTGAACAGCGCGCCCGTCATGAACACCCACCAGGAGAGCAGGTTGATCTTGGGGAACGCCAGGTCCTTGGCGCCGATCATCAGCGGGACCAGGAAGTTGCCGAAGGTGTTGGGGATCGAGGGGATCAGGAAGAACCACACCATGATGACCCCGTGCAGGGTGAACATCTTGTTGTAGGTGTCGTTGGTGAAGATCTGGCCGTTGGGCACCACCAGCGACAGGCGCACGGCACCCGCGGCGAGCGCGCCCAGGAGGAAGAACGCGGTGATCGAGGCGAGGTACAGCAACCCGATGCGCTTGTGGTCCACGGTGAACAGCCACGAGCGGATGGTGTGCTCGTCGTGGAGGTAGTCGCGCGGGCGGTGCAGGGTGGGACGCGCGGTGATCGCGTCGCGCAGGGCAATGTCGGACGGGCTCATCGCGTCTGCTCCCCGGAATTGGCGGCTTGCCGGCGGCCGGAGGACTGGCTGCCCGGCTGGTCATAAGGTTGCTGGCCGTAGGCCTTGACGTAGGCGACGAGCTTGAGAAGGTCGTCCTCGGCGATGATGCCGTTGAAGGACGGCATGACCTGCTTGTAGCCGGCGATCTTGTTGTGGTCCGGGTTGAGGATCTTGTCGCGGATGTAGGTGTCGTCGGCGAGGATGGTGCGGCCGTCCTCCAGCGGCACAGGCGAGCCGGCGAGCCCGACCAGCGAGGGCGCGCGCACCGTCGCGGTGCCGGCGTGGCAGCCGGCGCACCCGTCGGCGGTGAACAGGCGCGCGCCTGCGGCCGCCATGGACTGCGAGCCGCCGTTGGCGCTGAGCCAGTCCTCGTAGGCGGCGGGCTCCATCACGGTGAGCAGGCCGTCCATCGCGGAGTGGTCGGTGCCGCAGTACTCCGAGCAGAACAGGCGGTAGGTGCCGGCATGGTCGGCGTTGAACCACAGCTCCGTGTAGCGGCCGGGCAGGGTCTCCATCTGGATGCGCAGCGCGGGGATGTAGAGGCCGTGGATCACGTCCTGGCTGATCATGCGGATCAGCACGGGCTGGTTGACGGGCACGTGCAGGTCGTTGATCTCTGCCTGCCCGCCCGGGTGCTGGAACTTCCACATCCACTGCCGGCCGACGGCGCTGATCTCCATGGCGCCGGGCGGCGGGTGCTTGTGGGTGTCGAACAGCCGGGCCGCCCAGACGAAGAAGAACAGGGTGAGCAGGAACGGGATGATCATCCAGCTCAGCTCGATCAGGTTCGAGCGCTCGTCGTGGTTGGTGCGGTCGACGATCTTGCCGGCGCGGTAGCGGATCGCGAACCACGAGATGCCGACGAAGATCGGCGCGGTCAGCAGCACCGTGAGCACCGTGAAGGCGATGATGAGGTGGTCGGTCTCCACGGCGCTCGCGGAGGCGGCGAACGGCCAGAGGGCCAGGGGATAGTCGCTCGGCTTCATGCTCTGGGTCCTGGAGCGCGCAAGGCGGGGCGGCGCTGGGCTTGAAGGGCGGCGGGTGTCATCGCGCGCCTGCCATTGGGCGGGGCGTGGGGTCGGGGCTGCCCTGGCCGGTGCCGAGCGGGGTTTCCTGGGTGATGTCGGGTTCAGGGCCGGGGCGGGTGCGGCCGCGCGGGTCGGCGCGGGTCAGGCCCGGGGTGTCGAGCGTGCGGCCGGCAACCAGGCCCATCGCAGCCTCGATCGGGATGCGCGCCTGGGTGTGGCTGTCGTCGATGTAGGCGTAGCCGCTGAGCTTGCCGATCTCTCGGCCGCGCTCGTGGTTGAGGTCGGTGTAGGCGTCGACCTGGAGGTGCGGGCCGGGCACCTGGACCGGGGCGGTCTGCACAGCGGTGAGCGTCGGGCGGCTGGCGCGGTCGCTGGAGCGCCACACCCCGAGCAGCGCCATCATGCCGAACACCGCCGACAGCGCCACCGCGGCGAACAGCGCCATGATGCGGTGGATGTTGCGGGTGCTGACGTCCTCGGTCTCGTGGCCGGCCTCGCGCGACTCGGCGCTGGGCGGCGTGGCGGGGCGGCCGCGGCCGGTTTCCGGGCCGTGCTCGCCGTAATCCCAGTCCTGGTGCTCGTCGTGGCCGGCCTCGGGGTCGACATGGCCGCGCAGGTTGCCACCCTCGGCGGCGGGGCTGTCCGTGGAGGCTGATCCGGCCGTCGACCCGGGGCGGCGGCGCCCGAGCAACGCCGTGCCGCCGAGCAGGGCGGCGCCGGTCGCGGTCCAGGCGGCGAGCAGGCCGGCGCCGGTGCGGGCGGCGCGGGCCGGAAGGCTCTGCGGCCTGCTCATGCCGACCGCCCCTGCGCCTGGCCCGCAAGCAGGCAGGGCCGGGCTCTCCCTCCGTTGCCCGTTCCAACGATCCAAGCGGATCGTCGGAACCTTTGGGCAGCTACGCCCAGACCCGCCAGGGCGAGCCGCCCTGGACCGGCCTTCCTTGAGAAGCGGATTCCAAAGGCGAGCCTTTGGCGGAGCTTGAGGCGGAGCCTCAACCTTTCCTGCTTCACCGAGCGGTCCCCAAGGTCATGCGGGCTCCGACGCGATCTGGCCGCGCGCCAGCGCCAGCAGGGCGCAGAGCAGGCCGCCGATGCCGGTCAGGCCCAGCAGGTCGGCCAGGGACAGGGTGAACGCGCCGCGGAACGACGGCGTGACCAGCCACAGCGTCTCCACGAGGTGCATCAGCAGCACCAGACCGGCGAGGCCGGCCAGCACACGGGCGTTGCGCGCCAGGCGCGGGATGGTGGCGGCGAGCAGCGGCACCAGGAAGGCGAGCAGCCCGAACCACTCCGCGGCGCGGCCGAGGCCGGCGTCGCGCTGCTGGTACCAGACGATCTCGCGCGGCAGGTTGGCGGACCAGATCACCAGGTACTGGTTGAACTGCAGGAACATCCAGGCGGCGAGCAGCCAGAGCAGGGTCGCGATCACCGAGCCGGGCGGGCCCGGCGCGGGCTGCGCGGCGGGCGCATTGCGTGCGGCAGCGGGGCGACGCGAGGCGGGGCGCGGCAGGGCGGCGAGGAGCACCGCGGCGGAAAAGGCGATGCCGCACTGCGAGGCGACCAGCGCCAATCCGTAGGCGGTGGAGTTCAGGCCGGGAGCCACGGACATCGCAAGGTCCATGGCCAGCAATGTGGCTGCGAACAGATGCACCACGAGGCCGAGCAGCGCCAGGGCGCGCGGTCGTCCGGGACGCAGGAACAGCAGGGCCAGCGCGCTCCACACCAGAAGCACCGCGATCACCCGCAGCGCCCGCGCGCCGGGCGAGTACCAGTCGCCGCCGAAACCGTGGCGCGAGGCCGCCGATCCGAACAGCCCGACCTGGCCCAGCAGCAAGGGGATCGCCAGCAGCGCCACCGGCGGCAGCGCCACCAGCAGCAGCCGCAGCGCCGGCGCCAGCGCCAGCGGCAGTCGCGGCGCGCTCGGGCTCTCGCCGAGGCCGAGCCCCGCCTCGTCGGGGGGCAGGGCGCGGGCGAGGTCGCAGGCCATCACCAGCGGCAGGGCGCCGGCCGGCAGCGCCAGCCAGAACAGCCACGCCGCCAGGTAGGACGGCATCACCGGGCCGGCGGAGAACGCGGCGAGCAGCGCGATGCACAGCAGGGCGGCGACGCCCACGCCGAGGCAGGCCGGCGCGACGCGGCTCACCGGCCGTCGCCGGACATGGTGGCGGGCGACAGACCGTTGCGGTTGGTGCCGGGCACCGTCGCGGTGGTGGCGCCGATCGGCGCGTCGGGCTGCTCCACGCTGTTGGCCTCCGGCGGCTCCACGGGAGCATTGTCCAGCTTGGCGCGCTCGGCCGGGGCAAGGGAGGCCACTGCGACGCCGCGCGAGAGCTGGAGCGCCCTGATGTAGGAAGCGATCGCCCAGCGGTCGGCGGGCGCCACCCGGTCGGCGTGGCTGTACATCGCGCCGCGACCGTAGGTGATGGTGTCGTAGATGGTCTGCGCGCTGATCCTGCGCATCTCGGCGCTGGCGAAGTCGGGCGGCTGGGGGAAGCCGCGCTGCACGATGATGCCCTGGCCGTCGCCGGCGCGGCCGTGGCAGGGCGTGCAGAAGATGTTGTAGCGCTGATGGCCGCGCTCGACCATCTCGGCGCTGATGATCGCGGGCTGCGCCACCGGGACGTTGGGCTCTGCGCGCGGCACGGTGCCGGCGACCGGAAGGCGCATGCTCTGGCCGTTGGGGAAGAAGTTGCTGCGGTCCCAGTTCTCGGACTTGGCCTGACTGTACATGTTGGCGCGCTTGCAGCCACCCAGCGACAGAGACACGGCCAGGACGGCGAGAAGCAGGCAGGGCCGGACTCTCCCTGCGCCGCCCATTCCAAGGGTCCGGGCGGGCCTTTGGAACCTCTGGGCAGCTCCGCCCAGACCCGCCATGGCGAGCCGCCCTGGACTGGCGCAGCCTGACTGACGGACTCCAGGGGCGAGCTTCTGGGGGATGGGATTGAGCCTCGACCTTGCCTGCTTCACCGCGGCACCCTGTGCACGGCGATCGGCGCCAGCGTCAGCCCGCCCAGGCGGCGCTCCGCCTCTGCCGGGTCGAAGCCGTGGCCAACGCCCTCGACGGCCACGAAGTAGCGGTCCTGCGAGGCGCGGTCGAAGCCGGGGATGTTGAAGGAGGGATGGTTCAACGTCGGCAGCCGGTTGAGGATCAGCAGCAGCAGCAGCACTGCCAGGGCCGCCATCAGCACGGCGAACGAGGCGGTGGGCACCACGAAGGCCGGCCAAGAGAAGCGCGGCCGGCCGCCGATGTCGAACACGTAGTCGTAGCCGGTGGCGTAAAGGCACATGCCCATCATCAGCACGCCGCCCAGCGCGCCGCCGGACACCGCGTAGCGGCGCATCGAGCCGCCGCGCAGGCCGAGGACCTCGGTGACACCGGGCACCGGCACCGGGGAGTAGGTGTCGATGCGGCTGTCCGGCAAGGCGCGCATGGCGCGCACCGCAGCCATCAGCGCGACCGGGCTGGCGAACTCCGCGCTCACCGCCCAGAGCGGAGCGTCCGCCTCCTCGCCGTGCGGGCTAGACATGGCCGGGGCTCGCCGGCGCCACGCCGGACAGGGCGCCGCCGGGACGCGCGCCACCCGGCGAGCCCGGGCCGCCGCGGCGCTGCGGCATCGCGTCCGGGCGGGCGGAGCCGCCGGCCGCCTGCCAGGTGGTCTCGACGCGGCGCACGTCGAGGATGGACAGCACCGGCAGGTAGCGCAGCGACATAAGCAGCAGGGTGAGCAGCAGGCCGAGCGAGCCGGCGAAGGTGGCCACGCCCCAGATGTTCATCGTGTACTCCTGCGCGGACGAGGGCAGGAAATCGTGCTGCAGGGTGCCGACGATGATCATGAAGTGCTCGGACCACATCGCCACGACCACCAGGAAGCCGATGGCGCCGATCGCCAGGGCGGAGCGGCGCAGCGCTGGCAGCCAGAACGCCTGCACAGAGGCGAGGCCGAGCAGCACCAGACTCCAGAATGACCAGGCGTGCGAGCCGCCGATGCGGCGCATCAGCACGCCCCTGTCGAAGGAGTCGCCCCCTGTCAGGGTGCCGAGCGCCTCGAACACGCTGCAGTAGATGTGCCCCAGACCGAGGCCGAGCAGCAGCAGCGCCAGAAGCTCCAGGTGGCGCGCGGTGATCAGCGCCTCCAGCCCGAACGCGGCGCGCACCACCGCCGTGACCAGGGCTAGCGCGCCGACCCCGGAGAGGAGGGCGACGACGACGAAGGAGACAGGCTCCAGAGTGTCGTGCCAGCCGGGCTCGACGGAGCCCGCGAACATCACGGCGGCGCCGGTCTGCAGCGAGAGCACGACCAGGATCGCGAGC
Organism: uncultured Acetobacteraceae bacterium; assembly: GCA_964236225.1. GTDB lineage: Bacteria > Pseudomonadota > Alphaproteobacteria > Acetobacterales > Acetobacteraceae > CAXSEF01. The sequence continues at coordinate 5,493 of CAXSES010000012.1, read as the reverse complement.
ACGGCGAGGATGCGTGACGCCTCGGTCCAGCGGCGCCAGTGCACGGCCGAGCCGCGCCAGCCGAGCGAGGCGATGCCGTAGAGCTGGGCGCGCAGCAGGGCCATCTTCCAGCCCGGGTCGGAGGACGGCGGCTGGTTGCGGGCGGCGGCGCGGGCGGCCATCACCCGCAGGCGGTCGCTGGCGCGGTCGCGCAGCGTCGCGAGGTCGGGCAGCAGGTTGAGGAACCACGCGCTGCCAGCCACGCCGAGGAAGCTCAGGATGTCGATCGCGTCCCAGTAAAGCGGCGAGCGGAACTGCGGCCACAGCAGGAATGTGTTGGGGTAGGGCAGGTTCCAGTAGAAATACCAGGGCCGGCCGAGATGGATGATCGGGTAGGTGCCGGCCGCGGCGGCGGCAAGGATCGCCACCGTGTCGGCAAGCCGTCCCAGCGCGGAGCGGGCGGGCATGCCGGCGAGCAGCAGCACGGCGGAGACGGCGAGGCTGCCGCAGGCGGTGCCGATCCAGAAATCGTAGCCGACGATGTCGAGCGCCCAGGTGACGGGGATGTTGTTGCCCCACATCCCAGGGCCGTACCAGAGCACGAAGAACAACGCGATCGCCAGCACGCCCATCAGCCCCATCGCACCGGCCATCGCCAGCCACCAGCGCAGCCGCAACGGGTGGTCAAGCGCCATGCCGGCGAGGTCGCGCCCGTCAGAGCCGTGGGCGGGCGGGTCCGCGGCGTCACGCTGCGGGCCGTGGAAGCGGGGGCCGTCGGCGGTCGTGTCGCTGGCCATGTCAGGGGCGTCCTGAAAAGGAAGGCCAGGGCTCTGCCCTGGACCCGCCAGGGGCGGCGCCCCTGGACCGGCGCACGCCTGGGACTGGGGCATGCCACGAGGCGTGCTGGCCGATGCGTGGCAATGGAGGCAACTCTTCAGCAGGGGTGGTCCAGGGGCGGCTCGGCCCCGCCTTGAAGCAAAGGCGGGTCCCCGCTTCCAAGCAATGGGCAGGGCCCGGCCTCGCCTGCATTCCTTCGGCCCGCGCCATGCGTCAGCCCTCCCCTGCGCCCGGGCCGCGCTCGGCCAGGTAGGTGGTGCGCGGGCGCAGGTTGAGCTCGCCCAGCAGCGCGTAGTTGCGCGCGTCGGCGCGGGCGGCGCGGACCTCGGAGGCAGGGTCGCGCAGGTCGCCGAAATGGATGGCACGCGTGGGGCAGGCGGTCTGGCAGGCGGTCCTGACCCGGCCGTCGGGGATCGGCTTGAGCATCTTGTCCGAGTCGATGCGCGCCTCGGCGATGCGCTGCACGCAGTAGGTGCACTTCTCCATCACGCCGCGCGAGCGGACGCTGACGTCAGGGTTGTTGCGGGCCTGCACCGAGGGCGCCTCGCCGCCGGTGTAGTCGAGATAGTTGAAGCGGCGCACCTTGTAGGGACAGTAGCCGGAGCAGGCGCGGGTGCCGACGCAGCGGTTGTACACCATGAGGTTCAGGCCCTCGTGGTCGTGCAGCGTGGCCTCCACCGGGCAGCCGACCTCGCAGGGGGCGTCCTCGCAATGCATGCACGGGACGGGCTGGAAGTGGGTGGCGGGCTGCTCAGCCTCGCCCTCCCAGTAGCGGTCTATGCGCAGCCAGTGCATGTCGCGGCCCAGGGCGACCTCCTCGCGGCCGACCACCGGGATGTTGTTCTCGCTCTGGCAGGCGACCACGCAGGCGTTGCAGCCGATGCAGGAATCGAGGTCGATCACCATGCCCCAGGCGCGGCGGTCCACGTCGTCGTCGGCGTAGACCTTGTCCGGGTAGAGCGAGGGCGCGGTCGGGCCGGGGTCGCCGGTGTGCGGGTCGCCGTAAGGCGGGTGGTCGGCGGGCGCCGCGTCCACAGGCTGCACCCGGATGAAGTCGTGGCCCTCCATCGAGCCGTGGTCCTGGGTGGTGGCGACCTGGACGCGGCGGCCGAGCTTCGTAAGCGTGACGCCGGCGGTCTGGGTGGGGGAGGCGGCGCTGCGCAGGGGCGAGGCGGCGAAGCCGAGGTTGGTGGAGAGCAGGTTGGGCGGCACGTGGCCGTAGCCGAGCGTCAGGGTGGCGGTGTCGGGCGCCTGGCCGGGGGTGATCCACACGGGACCCTCGACGCGGCGGCCATCTGCCTCCAGCGTCACCACGTCGCCGTTGGCCAGGCGCTCGCGGGCGGCGAGGCCGGGCGGGATCGCGACGACGTTGTCCCAGACGACCTTGTTCAGCGGGCGGGGCAGCTCCTGCAGCCAGGCGTTGTTGGCCCAGGCGCCGTCCCAGGCCGAGGGGTCGGGGCGGAACAGCACGGTGAGGGTGCGCGCGCCGGGCGCGGGCGACGTGGACGTCGTGACGGCTGGCGGGGCGGCCGAGGCGGCGACGGGCGCGAGGCGGGCGATCTCCGGCTCCGCGGTGTCGGGCACGAAGCCGTCGAGCAGGGCCTGGCGCCACCGCGCGTCGACCGCGGAATCATCGCCCGCGCCGCGCCAGGAGTTGCGCCAGTGGGACTCCAGGAGGTCGCGGCCGGAGCGCGGCATCGTGTCGGTGAACAGCGACAGCACCTCCAGCGAGGAGCGCCCGCCGTAAAGCGGGGCCACGGTGGGCTGGATCAGGCCCACGGTGCCGTCCCAGGAGCGGGCGTCGCCCCAGGCTTCCAGGGGGTGCAGCAGCGGCAGGTGCCAGTCCGAGGCGGCGGCGGTCTCGTCGGCGTAGGGGCCGGCGTGGACGCGCAGCGCGACCTGGTTCAGCGCGTCGGCGAAGGCGAGGTCGCCCGGTGCGTCGTACACCGCGTTGGTGTCGAGCGTCAGCAGGGTGTGCACCTGGCCGGCGCGCATCGCGTCCACCAGCGAGGCGAGGCTTTCCGGGCTCGCCGCGACCGGCGCGGTGTAGCCCACGGTGTGGCCGGCGTTGCCGAGCACGGCGTTGAGTCGGTGCGCGGCCTCCTGCACGGCGGCGGGCTGCGCGGCGCCGGCGACCACGATCGAGCGGCCGCGCGCGGAGGCGAGCGCCGCGCCGGCGCGGGCGCGCCAGGCGGCGACGGGATCGGCGCCGTGCGCGGCGACGCCGGCGGAGGCCTCCGCGCCAGGCGACGACAGGTCGGCGAGCAGGCCGGCGGCGAGCGCGGCGATGGCGTCCGGCGTGGCGGCGAGCGCGTGGTCGGCCTTGGCGGAGGTCAGGCTCGGCGTGGGCGAGGCGTCGTGCAGGGCGAGGAGCCTGCCGTCCCTGGCCGCCTTGGCGCGGGCGAGGGTCCAGTCCAGCGCCTGGCCGATCTGCTGCGGGCCGTGGTCGAGGAAGTCGCCGTCGAGCGAGACCACGGCGCTGGCGCGGTCGAAATGGTAGCGCGGCTGCACGGCGCGGCCGAACGCGGCGCGGGAGGCGGCGGCAGAGTCGCCATGGGTGGGGTCCTGGCCGTGCCAGACCATCTCGGGGTAGGCGGCCTGCAGGGCGGCGATGCGGGACAACAGGGTGGGCGAGGTCACCGTGCCGGTGAGCAGGCGCAGGCCGGCACCGCGGTTGGCGCGCAGCACCGCGAGCGGGCCGACCGTCGCGGCGCGGAACGCCTGCCACGACGAGGCGCGGCCAAGGTAGCGCACCGCCTGCGAGCGATCGGGGTCGTACAGGCCGAGAACGGAGGCCTGGGCGAAGGGGTCGGTGCCGCCGCGCGACCAGGGATGCTCGACGTTGCCGTCGATCCGGATCGGGCGGCCGTTGCGCGTGCCGACGAGGACCGGGGTGCCGTAGCCGGCGAGCATGCTCGTCGAGGCGTACTGCAGGAGGTTGCCGACCACGATGCGCTCGGGGTTGCGGACGTAGGGGATCTCCTGGGTGCGGCCGTCCTCATGGGCGTTGTCGTCGCAGCCCGCGAGGCCCGCGAGGGCGAACGAGGCGGCCATCACCTTGAGGAAGCGGCGTCGTCCCGGGCCGTCGAGCGTGGGGGCGAGGCGGGCGGCGGCGGGGAACTCCGCCTGCAGGAAACGCCGGAAGCCGGGGGTGTCGGCGAGCTGGTCGAGCGAACGCCACATCGCTGCTCCGCCGCCGAGGCCGGGGCGCATCGACGCGGGCGGGAGCGCGGGCTCTGGCGCGGCGAACTCTGGCGCGGCGGGGGCGGACGCTGCGGGACCGGAGGCGCTCATCGGTGGCAGATCGAGCAGTCGGTCAGCACGCCGGCGCCGCGGATGCCGTTGTCGTGCACGAGCCGGGCGCCGAGCTTGGCCTGGTCGTCGGCGGGCTGCCACTCCATGTTCCAGACCTCGGCTGCGGGGCGTATCCACTTCTCCGGCGCGCGGTGGCAGTTGATGCAGAACGCCATCTCGAAGGCATGGGCGCGGTAGGTCATCTGCATCGCGGTCACGTCGCCGTGGCACGACGAGCAGCCGATGCCCTTGGTGACGTGGATCGAGTGGTTGAAGTACACGTAGTCGGGCAGGCGATTCACCCGGGTCCAGCGCAGGGGATCGTCGTTGGCCAGGCTGGCGCGCACCGGGGCCAGCATCTCGGAGTTGGTCCAGATCTGGCTGTGGCAGGTCATGCAGGTCCAGGTCGGCGGGATGCCGGCGGACGCGTTCACCTCGACCGCCTGGTGGCAGTAGCGGCAGTCGACGCCCAGCTCGCCGGAGTGGTGCTTGTGGCTGAACGGCACCGGCTGCGCGGGGGCGACGCCGACGGTGCTGCTGTAAGAGGACGTCCACACGCCCGCGAACACCAGCAGGCCAAGCGCCAGGCCGCCCACGGTGACGGCAATCCAGAAACGGAAGATCGCATCGGCGCCGGGGGCGAAGAGCTGGCGCATCAGGCGTTGCGCCATGCCGCGGCGGCCGGATGCACGGCGGCCCGGCGCGAGGCGTTCAGGACGTGGGACGGACAGGCCCAGGCAGTCAGGGTCAAATCGAAACCGCCTTTCGCGCGCTGCAGCGTTTCGTGGCTACAATGTGGCCTGCCGGACGTCAAATCATGTTCCAAAATCCGCGATCACACCTGCACAGGGAGCAGCCTGGCACACAGGAAACAGCCTGGCACAGAGGAAGCAGCCTGGGTGTGACCACCGTATGCGACGGCTGGTTCCAAGTAGGTAGGGTGGTTCGCGCTCTTGCCCAGGGTGGCCCGGCGGCGGGCCGGGCAGGGGCGGAACGACATGGCGTGGGCGGCGCGGGCGGCGGCACAGGCCAGGTCATGAGCGGCACGACGCTGACGCGGCGGCTTGCAATCGCGGCGCGGCGTGGCTAGAACGCCGCGTCACGGAGCGCGGGCGTAGCTCAGGGGTAGAGCACAACCTTGCCAAGGTTGGGGTCGAGGGTTCGAATCCCTTCGCCCGCTCCAACATCCATCAGCCGCGACGGTCATCCACAAAGCCATGCCCGGTCATGGCTCGTGGCAATGCGCCGACCACGCAGCCAACTCGCCACGGCATCGCCCAGGATGTCGGGCGGCGGGCTCATCTCCGTTAGGCGCCGTCCCCTTCCGCCATGGTTCGGCATCGGCGACCTTCCCAGGTGGACACGGCCCAGGTGGACACGGCC
>CAXSES010000011.1:9843-20396 GCA_964236225.1 uncultured Acetobacteraceae bacterium | reverse complement strand
CCCGCCAGGGGCGAGCCGCCCCTGGACCCGGCGCAATTTTTAAGTATTGGTTTCCAAAGGCTTGGCCTTTGGCGGGGTCCAGGGGCAGAGCCCCTGGCCTTGCTTGCTGGATCGGTCATCCCATTCAGCCGCTGGTATCATACCAATGTCCTTACAAAATGGGTCATTGCAAAGGACCGCTGGTATCACTCCACCGTCACGGCCAGCGGGGGAGAGACCTCGTTGCGCAGCGACAGGCGGAGCTGGAAGCGGTGGCGGCCCGGCACCATGACCCAGTATAGCGGCTGGCTTGGCGCGGCCACCGCGACCGGCCTGCCATCCACCAGCCAGACGATCTGCGTCACGCCCGGTCCGGCGACGGCGCGCAGCACCAGACGGTTCAGGCCGGGCGGGATGTCGGGGTTGCGCCACACATGGGTGTCCGGGTCCGGCTGCACGATTGCTAGCCCGCTCTCCGGCGGCGGGGCGCGATGCGACGCCTCCTCGGGGCTGACCCACTCCGTCAGGCGACGGGCACAGGCCGGGCCGGCCGGCTGCCCGGTATCGGTGCACAGCTCCGCCTGCGTCCGGCCCGGCGGTGCGGCGAACTCCCCGGCCACCAGGTCGCCACGTCCCAGAGAGTGCAGCCGCAGCATCACCGACTGCGCCAGCCCCGCCGCCGCCCGCGCGCCGCTCAGCCGCGTCATCGGCCCGGCATCGGCACGGCCAAGCCATACCCCGACCAGGTAGTCGCGCGACCAGGCGAAGGTCCATGCGTCGCGGAAGCCCTGCGAGGTGCCGGTCTTCAGCGCCACCGCGAACGGGAACTCCGACGCGCCGTAGCGCGGGAAGCTCGGCAGCCGTGCCAGCGGGTCGCTGAGGAATCGCGTGACCAGCCGTGCCGCGTCGAGCGGGATCTGCCTGTGCGGCGCTGGCGGGCGGCCGACGAACCAGGCCGCCTCGTCGGCGATCCCGTCATCGGCCAGGGTGGCGTAGGCGTGCATCAGTCGGTCGAGGCTGGTCGGCAGCGCGCCGATCGCCATCGCGAGGCCGAAGCGCTCCGCCGGCCCGTCCAGGTCGTGCAGGCCGAGCGAGCGCAGCGACGCGAAGCCCTCGGCCACGCCGATGCGGCGCAGCAGCCCGGCCGCCGGCACGTTGCGCGAGTTGGCCAGCGCCTGACGCGGCAGCAGCGGGCCGAGGAACGCGTGGTCGGCGTTGCCAATGCCGGCCGCCCCCTGCGGCAGGTCGGCCAGCACGTCCCCCGGCGCGATCAGGCCGCGCTCCAGACCCAGCGCGTACAGGAACGGCTTCAGCGTGCTGCCCGGCGAGCGGGACGCCAGGGTGTAGTCGATCAAGCCGCCCGGGCGGCTCGCGGCGCCCGCCGAGGCGATGTCGGCCAGCACGGCATGGTCGCGCCGACGCATCACCATGACGGCGACCTGCTGCGCCCCCGCAGGCCGCCACGCCGCGAGATGGTCGAGCGCCATGCGCTCCACCCAGCGCTGCGTGGCCAGGTCGAGCGTCGCGCGCAGCATCGGGCCGGGCAGCTCCGCCGCCATGCGACGCAGCCGAAGCACCACCTGCAGGTCCGGCGGCTGCCGCGGCGCCGCGAGGGGGACCAACCCGGCCAGCTCGCCCAGCGCCTGCCCACGCTCGTCGTCTGGCAGGTCCGCCGCCTGCAGCGCGCGTCGGGCGCGGGCCAGGGCGCGGCTTAGGCCAGCGCCGCCGCCATGGCCGGGGCGCAGCGACAGCAGCCCCGGCGCCTGCGGCAGGGCGGACAGCGCGGCCGCCTGCGCCCAGTCGAGATCGACGGCAGGGCGGTCGAAGTACCATCGCGCGGCGTGGGCGATGCCGTGGCTGCCCTCGCCGTAGGGAGCGAGGCGCAGGTACTGGGCGAGCACCGCGTCGCGCCCGTAGCGGGCGGTGAGGGCAACGGCCACGCCGGCCTCCACCGACTTGGCCCACAGGGTGCGCGGGCGCGGGTGCTGCATGCGCGCGACCTGCATGGCGATGGTCGAGGCGCCGGGACCGTGCCCGGTGCGCAGGTGCGCCCAGGCGGCACGCAGCGCGGCAAGCACGTCGACGCCGGGATGGAAGTGGAAGCGCCGGTCCTCCAGCGCCAGAGTGGCGCGCACCACGCGCGGCGACGGAGCGGCGGGCCAGTAGCCATACTCGACCATGCGAGCGCCGTCAGGCCGGACCGTCTCGTGTCCGGCCTGGGTCAGGAAGACGCCGTCGCGGTCGGTGATGAACGCCGTGGCGGCGGGCGCGACCAGGCGGGACTCCGCGGCGACGCTGGCGCCCCAGGCCGCGATCCAGGCCGCGCCCCACAGCGTCAGGCCGGCGAGGGAGACCGCCATCAGGCCCCGGACCAGCGGCCGGCCGCTCCCGGCGCGCGGCCGTCTCACGATGCGCGCTGCGCGGCGATGTCGCGCGTCCCGTCGACGCCTCGCCTCACGGCACGGCACGCCGCCTCACCGCACCACCACGATGCGCGCCCCCGCTGTGGCGGCGGTGATGCCGCGCTGGTACAACGTTTCCGCGCTGGCCGGCGGCTCGATAAAGCTGCCCGCGGTGCTGGCGCGCATCCGGGTGCGCAGCGCGTAGGTGCCGGCGGGAAGCTGCAGCCACACCGCGGCGACCTCGTCGTCGCCGTACCCGGTCCACGACGGCGCCAGGGTCGGGGGCGCCGACGGTGTCGCCTCGGCGGCCGCGGTCGCCAGCGCCGGGTTCAGCGGCTCCAGGCCGGCGGCCAGCGGCAGGCGCATCGCCACCTGGCCGCGCGGCGCAGGGTTCACCAGCTCGTCCAGCTCCTCCACCACCTCGCCGACCGCGAGGTGCAGACTGCCGTCCGCCCCGGGCTCGAGCCGCGTCATCGGCCCCTCCGCCGGCACGCGGAACAGGGTGCGGGTCAGGGCAAGGCCGTGCTGGTCGGCCTGCGCCGCGGCGCCGGTGGGCAGCGGCACGTAGTCGGTAGCGGCCAGCACGGCGGCTCCGGACGGGCCCTGCACCCGTGTCTCCCCCTGCGTCCCGGTGGCGGCCTGCAGCAGCGGATGGTCGTGGTCCAGCGTGCCGGCGGTCGCACGGTCCGGCAGCCCGATCACTGCCCTGGCCGGGGTGGCGGGCGCCTGCCACGCCGCGGCCAGGGCCTGCAGGGCGGCGGCGGTCGCGTTGGTGCTGCCCCAGCCGGCGGGCTCGCCATCCCGGCCCGCGAGGCCGAGCAGCCCGGCGCGCAACGCCGCGAGACGCGGGTCGGACGGAGTGGCGGTGGCGACCGCCTGCATCACCTCGGCCAGGCTGCGCGCCTCAGACGGCAGGATCGTCGGCGTCGCGTCCCGGTCGACAAGCCCGGCGTAGACCGGCCTGCCGTCGCGCGCGAGCAGGTTGACCCGGCCCCACATCGCCTCAAGCACCCCGGCCAGCAGCCCCGGATCGGCGTCGGGAAGGCGGGCCAGCACAGTGGCGACGTCGGCCGCCGCCCCGGTGCGCAGCTCCGGCGCCCGTCGCGCCAGCTCCGCGGCGTCGTCGCCGGCGATCCGCCCGCCATCAGCCAGCGCCAGCAGCGCCGACGCCCGCTCGAACAGCGCCTCCCTGGACATCAAATGCGGGTAGTCGCTGCGCAGCGAGGCGGCCAGCACCTTGGCCATGCGCTCGATCGCTGGCCTGTCCACGGCCAACCCGGCGCGGCCGGCGGCGACCATCACCCCGTAGGCGCCGGCGGTCAGCCACACAGAGCCCTGGCCATGCGGGAAGAACGCGACCAGCCCGTCATCGTCGGTGGCCTGCCGGATCGCCGCCATCGCGTCGCCGATGTCGGCCGCAAGACGCCCGCGCAGCCCGGCCGCGTCCAGCAGCGGGGTGAACGGCAGCAGCGCCAGCTCGCCACGGGCCAGCGCCATGCGCTGCTCGGTCCCCTCCACCGCGGGGCGCGCGAGGGTGGCCGCGCCGGCGACGAGCTGCGTCACCGCGAGGTCGGTGGCCACGGTCACGCTGCGCGCGTAGCTCGCAGGACGGGCGGGATCGGCCAGCGGCGGCAGCGTCAGGCTCCCGCCCGCGCCCAGCGACAGCAGCTCGCTGCGGTGCACGACCGGGCGGTCGGGGCGGATCGGCAGGTCGACCTGCACGGCGTCGGACGCGCGATCCGCGGTGCGCTGCAACAGGAAGCGCACCCGCGCGCTCGCCACGCCCGGCGCCGGTTCCGGCACGCTCACCAGGCTGTCGACGCGCACCGGCGCCTGCCCGTCCCAGGCGAGCGCCTGTTCCGACGGCCCCTGCACGGCCAGGTGCTCGACCGAGATCACCGCGCGCCCCGGCCCGCCCGCGCCCTCGATGATGCGGCCGAGCAGCCCGGCGTCGAACACGTCGCCGGGGCGCACGAAGCGCGGCAGCACCGGCTGCGCGACGATCGGCTGGCGCACCCGCATCTCGCCGGCGCCGTCGCCAAAGCGGTCGGCGCCGCTCACCGCCACCGCGCGCAGCATGAACACCGTCAGCGAGTCCGGCAGCTTCACGTGCACCCGCGCCGTGCCGTCCGCGCCCACCTTCACCCGCGGCACGTAGAGCGGCACCGGGGTGAAGTTCCTGCGCACGGAGATGTTGGCCAGGCCGAAATCGCCGGCCTCGTCGCCACCGGGCGACTCGGCCAGGGGGATGACGCCGAATGCCATGCCGCGGGTGTCGCGCGCCGCCATCCGGCTGGGCCGGTCGACGATGAACGCCGGCAGCGGGTCGAGCGGCTCCTCCCTGGCCAGCGACAGCACCGCCTGGTCGACCATCCACACGGTGGCCTCGCCCGCCAGAGGATGGCCGGCGGCGTCGGCGAGGCGCAGCACCAGGTCGAGCTCCTGCTCCGGCCGCGCCTCCGCCGGCGCCTCCAGGCTGACCTTCACCCGGTTGTCCGTGGGGTTGATCGCGACCCAGCCGGTCGCCGCCAGCGTCACCGGCTTGCGCTGGTCGAACGGCGCCGCGGGCCCCGCCGCCTCGCCGTCCGTTGCCGGCAGCCGCCCGCGCATCACCAGGAAATGCACGGCGAGCCGCGGCCCGTCCTGCTTGCGCACGGTGACGGCGTAGCGGCCGAAACCGTTGGCGATCTCCACCCACTCGGTGCGGAACCGCCCTTCCGGCAGCTCCACGACGGCGAGCGCGCGTGCCGTCTGGAACGGGCTCTGGATCAGCAGGGTGGCGGTCTCGCCGGGCTCGTAGCGCTCCTTGTCGGTGCTCACCGCGACGGTCTGCGCCGGCGGCGCCTGCCAGGTCACCGGCGTGTCGCCGGCCATGAACAGGTCCGCGCGCACCGTCTGCACCCGCCCGACCCGGTCGCGCGCGGTGGCCTCGACCAGGTACACGCCCGCCTCCGACGCGCCGAGGTGCAGGGCCACGGGCTGCGCGCCGCTGGTGACCTCGCGTTCCTCGACCGTCTCGTCGATCACCTGCGTCTGGTACTTCGCCGAGCCTTGCGCGAAGTCGCTGGCCTGCAGCACGGAGTTCCACTGCCGGTGGATCAACCGCACCGTCATTGCCAGCCCGGCGACCGGCTGGCCCGCGCCGTCCAGCGCCAGCACCTCCGGCTCGATCGCACCCACGCGCGGCAGGTAGCGCGCCACCTTCACGCCGAGCACGAACGGCGGCAGGGCGTCGACGCGCTGCGTGCCGCGGACCTGCATGTCGTCGTCGCCGGTCACAGTCGCCTCGACCAGGTACTGGCGCGGCTGCGCGGTCGGCTCGATCGTCGGGTCCAGTGTGAGCTGCGCCGAGCCGCCGACGCCGGTCTTCGTGGCGCGGTTCAGCACCGCGGTCGAGCGGAACTCCGCCTCGCCCGCGAACCGGCTGTCCGAGCTGAACAGGAACCCGGGCCGACCGGGCGGCGTCCAGACGTAGGGCGCCTGCGTCACCCGCCAGGCGACCGGCCGGTCCGACAGGGTGCCGCCTGCGAAGAAGCGCGCCAGCAGATCGACCGAGAACGGCGCGTCGAGCGGTGCGCGCGCCGGGCCGTTCAGCATCACCTCGAAGGTCGGCAGGCGATACGCCTCCTTCTTCACCGTGATCGCGTCGCACGCCCCGCCGCCTTTCGGCTGGTAGCGGATGGCGTAGTCGCCGGTGGCCTCGGTCTTCTGGTCGAACCGCACGTGGAAGCCACCGGCCTCGTCCAGCGCTGCCGGCAGGCGCCACTCCTGCTCGCCAGGGCCGGTGATCACGACGTCGCCGTCGCCGCCGACCCCACCGTCCCCGCCGGCCAGCGACAGCGTCCCGGCCCGCTGGCGGCGGACGATGCCGGCGATCAGCACCGGCTCCTCCGGACGGTAGATCGGGCGCTCGGTGAACACGTGGCACAGCGTGCGCGCCTCAGGCCGGCGCTCGGCGAGGTCGCCGGTGGTCCAGCCGAGCCAGGGAGCGTCCGGCCTGCTCCAGGCCTCGTGCGCGTATTGCTGCGGCCCGCGCTGCGGCTCCAGCACCAGGGTGTCGTCGGCCTTCTCGACCACGATCCGCCCGATCGCCGCAGCCCCGCCGTCCCTGCCCCTTGCCAGCGGCGCCAGCATGGTCCAGCCGCCATCCGCCGCCGTGGTGCCCTGCGCCAGGGTGACGCTGCGCCCGTCGCGCGTGCCCTCGACGCGGACCTGCGCGCCGGCCACCGGGGCTGCGGTCGCCATCGAGGTGACGGCGAAGCGCACGCGGTCGGCCTCCTCCACCGTGGTCAGCGACAGGTCGGTGACCTGCAGCCGCGCCCAGTGCCGCTGCGCGCCGTCAACCGCGCGCAGCCCGACCAGGTAGGTGCCCGGCGTGCCGGGGCCCGAGATCCGCGCCAGCGTCGGCGCAAGGTCGAGGCCGAATTTCGCGTCCACGCCGCCGCGGCGGATCGGCAGCGCCAGCAGCTCGCTGGCCGCCGGCGAGCCGAGCGCCGCGATGCGCGCGGCCATGTCGTCGCCGCTGATCGGTGTCGGCTCGCGATACGGCCTGGGCTCCTCGCCCGGCAGCGGCGGGGCGAGGTCGTCGCTGGTGACCAGGCCGTTGTGCGGGAATGGCCAGAAGTCGCGCGACAGCGGGTCGATCGGATGCACGCGGATGTCGGCATGGTCGTAGCCATGGCCTCTCAGCGGCACCATCTGCGGGCCGAGCCTCTCGACGATGCCCTGCGTCACGTCCCACGCCAGCGACGGGGTGCCCGCGGCGAAGCTGAACCGCCGGCGCACCGCCTCGCCCAGCGCGCGACCGCGCGCGTCGTGCAGCGCGCCCGCGGCGATGGCGACCTCGTACACCTGGTCGGCGGCGAACCGGCCTGACAGGCGCAGCTCGTTGCCGGAACCGGCGCTCGCCGACAGGTCGTCGACCGGCGGGCTCACCCGCACCACGTCGCGCAGGCGCAGGGCGTCCAGCTCCTCGGGCTTCGAGGAGAACTGCAGCGCGAGCCGCCGCGGCCCCGCGGTCGCCCCGCCGGACGGCGTGCAGCGGACGACGTCGTCGACCACGGCGTGGTCGTAGGCATCGCCGCAATACGCGTCGCCCAGCCTGAACGGCACGGCGCTGCGCAGGGCGAGGCTGAAGCTCGGGTCGTCGAGCCCGGGCTCGTCCGACAGGCGCAGGCGCAGCGTGGCGACCTGGCCGTCCGGCACCGGGCGATGCAGCACCACCAGGTAGCTCTGCGTCGCGCCGCGCCCGGTCCGCTCCACCGGGCGGATGTCGTAGTCCTGCGCGGTCAGGGTCTGCGCGCCCCGCGGCCCGCCGGTGCCGGCCGGGGTCCCGGCCTGCGGGGTCCCAGCCTGCGGGGTCCCAGCCTGCGGAGTCCCGGCCTGCGGGGTCAGGGTGATGGTCAGCAGCCGCGCCAGGGCGGCGACGTCCACCGGCTGGTCGAAGGCGAGCGCCACGGTGTCGAGGTCGGCGGTGCCCCCGTCCAGGTCGGCGGGCCCGGTGGCGGTCGGCACCGGCAGCAACGGCACCAGCGTGGTCGCATGCCCGGACGCGCCCGGTCCGGCCAGGGTGACCCGCTCGCGTCGCAGCGGCTCCCACGGCTCGGTCGGGCGGAACTGCAGGGTGCGCGGGCCGAGCCAGGTCCAGGCGCCGGGTTTGGGCGGCGAAAGCGTCACCAACCGCTCCGGCGCGTCCTCCGCCCCGGCCTGCGCCGGGCCAGCGTCGGCGTCGAACAGGATCGTCACCGGGTCCCAGCGGCGCAGGAAACGGTCGGGCACCACCTGGGCGCCGTCCGCGCGGTGCAGACGGTCGAGCTGCGGCGGGACCTGCGCGGCGGCGGGACCTGCCAGCGCCAGGAGCAGGGCGGCCAGACGCAGCTTCGGCATCATTGCGGGGGTCCGTCCGGTGTCGGTGCGCGCGGCCTGAGTCCGGCCAGCTCCAGGTAGCCCCGCACCACGTCGGGCGGCGGGCCGCGGCCGGGCGGGGCCAGGCCGACGAGGGCGGGACGGAGGGTGGTGGTCGCGGCGTCAGCCGGCACCTGCGCCTCCAGCACGTAGCGGCCCGCCGTCAGGCTGGCGAGCTGGGCCACCCCTTCGCCCAGCACCTTGCCGGACGCGTCGAGCAGCCGCGCCGTTGCCTGGTCCGGGTCGGCGCGCAGCCCGACGCCGATTGTGGCCGCCCGCGCGAGGGTGAAGCCAAACGCGGCGGCACCGCCCGGCCCGACCTCGACCGGCTGGCCCAGGCCCTCCGCAATCGGGATCACCGGCTCGGCCGACAGCGCCAGGCTGCCGGATAGCGGGCCGTCCTGCGGCGAGTAAAGGCGCAGCTCCGCGGGGCCCGCGACCAGGCGGCGGATGTCCACCCCGGCGGCGAACAGCGTCGGCGCGTCGTTACGCCCGGGCTGAGACAGGCCGAGCAGCACCGGTGCGGTGGTGGCGGCGTGCAGCAGCACCGGCGCATCCTGCGACAGCGCGAAGCCCATCGCCGCGCCGGACAGGGCGACGCGGGCCGGCAGCGCCGTCGCCTGCGCCGCGACGGGCGGCCAGGGGGAGGCGCCACCCCCCTCCATCCACACGGCGAGCGCCCCGGGGCCGTGCGTCACCACCACCCGCCCGGGCTGCGACCCATCCAGGTCAACCCCCTCCGACACGCCCCCATCGGCGCCGACAAGGCTCAGTCGCGCGTCGCCCGCCGCAACGATCCGGGCGCCGGGAGCGCCGAGCACCGCGACCTCGAACGAGCCGGCAGCGCCGAAGAAACGCTTCAGCAGGCCGCCGGGGCGAAGGGCGGGCGCGTCCGGCAGCGCCGCCCAGGACAGCCCGACCGGGGCCGCGGCGTCGCCGGTGTTGACCAGCAGCACGTCCGTCCAGTCGCCCGTGACCGAGCGGCTGAGCGGCGCGTCCGCGGCCCAGGCGGCGCCGCCCGCCGGCGCGTGCCATCCCGGGATCGCCGCGGTGCCGGCAGCAAGCTCGAGCTGCATCTGCTTGGCGCCTGCCGGCAGCGTCACCGGCAGCGCGCCGCCGGCGGGCAGCAAGGCGTGCAGCGGCGCGCGCGGCGCCTCGCCCGGTGCCGCGCGCAGGGAGAGCGCGGTCAGCGACAGGCGCAGCGGCTCGCCCGGCGTGGCCTCGCGCAGCGGCGTCGCCGCGCCCGCCAGGGCGATCGCGCTGCCGGGCGCGGTGCCCATCGCGGCCCCGAGGCTCGGCCGCCCCAGCCCGCTGTCGGCACGCCAAAGGGTGATGCGTCCCGGCGGGTCGGCCATCGCCGGCAGCGTCGCGGTCAGCCCGGCCGGCACGGTCAGCGCCGTCGCCTGCCCCGGAACCGGCAGCAACACCGCCACCGGCAGCGTCCCCGTGGCGTGGCCCAGCAGCCAGAGGTCGCGGCCCTGCGGCAGCACGGCGCCGCCCGCGAGCGGCGTGAGCGCATGGTCCGGCCAGCCCCCGGCCAGCAGGGCGTCGCCCGGCTCATTGCCTAGCCCATCGCCCGGCCCGTCGCCCGTCCCGGCGTCCTGCGCCCCGGACGACGGGCCGGGCGGGCTGCCCACGGCGGCGATTCCTGCCGCGTCGAGGCGGACATGCGCGATGGCGAGCGGCGAGACCATGCCCTCCAGCGCGGCGAGGGCGACCCGGCCCGGCGCCTGCGCATCCGCCGCGACGGCACGGACGGCCACGCGGATCGGCTCCGCGCCGCCGTCGACCAGCCATGCCTGCACCCGCCACGGCCGGGGATCGTCGCCGGCAGGCACCGCGGCCAGCGGGGCGGCGCCGTGGTCCGACGCCACCACCTGCCAGCCCGACGCGCCCTGGCGCTCCACGACCAGCACCGTCTCCGCCGCGGCGCGCGCCTGCGCCACCAGCAGCACGCCGGGCCGGGGCTGCGCCACGGCAAGAACATGCACCCCGCTGCCGGCCAGCGTGGTGGCCTGCGGCGGAGCGACGACCGGGTCCAGCGCGGCGGGCAGGGCAAGGCGAAGCTCCACCTGCGGCATAGGCGCGTCGTCGCCTGCCGCAGCGCCTGCGGCGTCCGCCGTGTCGGCGGCCGGCGACGACGCGGCGGCCTTGGCCCCCGGCGCGGCCTCCCTGGCGTCGCCCGGCCGGTTCGCCGCAGTCCCATCGGACGCGTCGCCGATCCCTGCCGCAAGCGCGTCGGCGGCGTCCGCTGCGGGCGCGTCGGCA
>CAXSES010000011.1:0-9743 GCA_964236225.1 uncultured Acetobacteraceae bacterium | reverse complement strand
GCGTCCGCTGCGGGCGCGTCGGCATCCGGTTCGGCCGCTGGCGCCGCCTCGGCCTGGTTGACGTCGGCCCGGTCTTCGTCCGTCCGGGCGGGCGGGCCCTGCTCAACCTGCCCGGGAATGGCGGAGTCGGCGTCGTCCCCGCCGGCGCGCGGGGCGCCGCCGGCCGGGAGCGCGGCGATGTCGGGCAGGCGGGCGGCAGCCAGGTCGAGCGTGTACGACCCGGCCGGCAGCGCGCGCGACAGCGCGATGTTCCAGTCGTCGGCGCGCGCGCCGAGGCGGGCGAGCACCCTGCCGCCGGCGTCGTGCAGCACCGCGCGGACCGGCGTGGTGCCGGCACTCGTCAGGCTGACCACACGCGGCGCGGCGATCGCGAACGTCACGCTCGCAGGCAGCGACACCAATCGCGGCGTGCCGGGCTGCAACTGCTCGCTGGACAAGGCGAGGTGGTACTCCGCCCGGTCGTTGCGACCCAGGCTGGCGATCTCCAGGCGATAGCGCCCCGCCTCCAGCCTGCCGGCGAGGCGACGGCTGACGCGCATCGGCGCCATCTCCGCGCCGTCGCCGTCGCGCGACAGCGTGCCGATCGTCGCCTCGTCGAGGTCAAGCGTCACGTCGGCGGCGCCCGCGAGGGCGAAGGTCCACGCGTCGGGGGTGCGCGGCTCGCCCTGCCCCTGCGGCTCGCGCCAGGTGGCGTGCTGCGCCATGCCGAACGGCAGCGGGTGCGGCCCGTGACCGAGGATCGCGGCCGGCGCGACCACGGCGTTCAGCCGCGCCACGACCTGCCGCGTCACGGCATCGGGCTGCACCAGCAGCCGGTACGTTCCGGCGCGCAGCACCTGCTCCATGCCGTCCAGCACCCCGGGCGCGGCGAGCGGCCAGCCTTGCGCGTCCTCCAGGCGGCCCTGCCATGCCTGCCCGAGCCCCTGAACCTGCAACCGGTAGCGGCCGGGCACTGTGACCTCGACCGGAAAGCCGACGCCGCTGCCGGCGGGCAAGGTGGCGCGCACGCTGCCGCCGGGCACCAGGGTGGCGCCTTGCAGCAGCAGCGCCGGCGAGGCGAGCAGGCCCAGATGGCCCGAGGAATCGTGCGCCGTGACCTCGACGCGGTAGCGCCCGGCGCGCAGGGCAGTCTGGATCAGCATGTTGCTGCCGATGCCGTTGGCGTCGCCCTCGCCGAGGCCGGGCAGGAACGCGGTGGCGAGGCGGCCGCTGGTGCGCATCCGGCCCAGCGTCTCCACCCGGTACAGCCCGCCTTCCGCCACCTCAAGCGTCACGCCATGCCGCGCGTCGTGCTCCAGGTCGAAGAACACCGGCGTGCCCGCACGCATGACGGCGGCGTCCTCGGGCGGCGGCGGGGCAGGGATGTCGGCCGGCCGCGCCGCAGCGCGGTGCCAGGCGAGCACCACCGTGCGCGGGTGGTCGGCGACCGGCACGACGACGGTGCTGCGCCCGTCCGGCCCCGCGTCACGCTGGGCGTAGGCGACGGGGCCAGCGCCCACCTCGCTGACCGAGAGCGTGCCGCCCGGCGCCACCTGCACCGGCACCGTGAGCGTGTCACCGACCGCCAGGGAGGCGGCGAGCGGCCCCTCGGCCAGCGCCACAGGGACGCGCCGCGCCGACAGCCCCAGCGTGACGCCAGGCCCCTCGGTGCCGGAAAGGCTCAGCGACTGGCCAGGCCGGATTGTCTGCACGCCAAGCGGGATGACCGGGTTCGCCGGCAGGGCGGGCACGGGCGGCGTCGGTGGCGCGTCGGGGGGTGCGACCACCAGGTCCAGGCTGCCCTGCGCGCCGGCTTTGGGCGCGAGCGACAAGTCGTAGATGTCGGCAGGCAGCGCGACCTCAACCGCGCCGCGGCCGCGGGTCGCCTCGACGTCGACGCCGCCGGTGCGGATCGCGACCGGGCCGGCCGCTGCCTGGAACAGCAGCGTCGCCGGGCCGCGCAGGTTGAAGCGCGCGTGCCAGCCCAATGGCCCGACGCGCGGCAGGGTGCTGGCGACGATGCGGGCGGGCCGGCCCGGCTGCTCGCGGCGCTCCAGCAGCACACCGGGCGGCAGCTCGTCCCCGCCGGCGCCACTGGCCACGGCCGAGACCCAGTAGGTTCCCGGCTGCGACGCCGTCCGGCCAGCCGGCTGCTCCAGCGCCTGCAGGGTGAACGCCTGCCCGGCCGCCGCCCTTACCTCGGCCACTGTGTCCCGTGCGGGGGAGAGCGGCAGGCCGACGCCCGGCTCGCGGCTGGCGCGTGCGAGGCTGGCGCTGGCCCCGCCGGCCTGCAGCGTCGCCGGTGCGGGCTCCGGCAGGGTGAGCTGCAGCAGCCCGGCGCCGGCCGGCACGGCGTAGATCTCGCTGCCGAACGCCCCGACCTGGCCGCGGACCCAGCCCTCGGCCAGCGCCGGCGACGCGCCGCTGCGCACGTGCAGCGGCTCCTCCCGGTCGTCGTCCATCCAGCGCGTCGGCGGGCCGCCATAGGCGACGGCCAGGTAGGTGCCGGGCTCGACCGTGCCGGACAGGCGCAGATCGGCCAGCGGGTGGCCGACGACCGGTTCGATGCGGCGGCTCGCGGGCACGAGCGCGGCCAGCTCCCGCCCGTCGCGCCACAGCCGCAGGTCGGCCAGGGCCCGGCCCGCGGCCTCGATGCGCACCTCGCCCGAGGGCGGCACGTTCAGCCACCAGGCGCGCTGCCCGGCGTCGCCCAGGGTGGCGTCCAGCGTCGTCCCCGGCTGCGGCAGCGCCCGCGGCGGTGCCGCGTCGCGGAACGCGGTGACGGTCAGCGTGGTCGTGCCGGTGCCTCCCGGCGCCGAGAACACCCGCAGGCGGTACACCCCCACGTCCAGCAGGCGATCCAGCCGCCCGTCCTGCGCTCCGGCGGCCCCTGCGACCTCGGACGGCCCGCTCAGCATGTCGACCAGCTGCAGCGCCGCGCCGCCGGGGCTGCTCGCCGCCAGGACGAAGCGGCCCGGGCTGGTCACATGCAGCAGGGTGTCCGCCTCCTCCGCGGCCGGCAGCAAGGTGTCGTCGAGCGTCGCGGCAGCCACGGGCAGCGCCACCACCGGAAAGGCCTGATCCGGTACGACAGCCTCGGCGGCACCGGGATGCACCAGCGGCGCCGCAGCCGGTGCGGCGGCAAGCGACGCGTGCTCCGGTGGCGAGGACAGGGGCGAAAGTGCCGCGAGGCGCTGCGACATCTGCCCGGCCAGGCACTCCGCCACTGCCGCCGCAGGCACGGCGCAGGTGGCGTCGCGCTGCCGCAGCCAGCGCAGCAGATCCTGCCGCATCGCGTTGCGCCGGTCCGGCTGATGCGCCAGCGCGTCGGCGTACGTGGCGGCAACCTGCCGGTCCAGCGCCATCAGCGAGGGACTCGCGCAGATTGCCCGTTCCGCGGGGCTGCGCGCTTTGCCGCAATCGATTCCCTGCGCCATCGCAGCGGAAGCGAACAGCCCCGCGCTCAAACACAGCCACGCCGCTTGGCGCATCAGCAGCACCTCACCAGGTCCAGGATTCCTCGGGTGGCAGGACGTACGGACTCAGGAAACAGATGCACGAGCATTCTACCACGCAGACCCTGCCGGGAGCGTGCGAGACTCGAAGGCCAAGGTCCAGCGCTTCTTGTTCTTGGATCGATGCCGATCGCCGCGACGTCCATGCAGGCACTACAGGATGCATCAGCGCGAAGGACTGCGACTGATGCCCAGGTGGACCGCCGCCGCCGTCCCGGTGCCATGCCAGGAGCTATTGGTATTGTGCCAACGGCCAAATGCGATGATCGTTCAGGCAAGCAAGGCTGGGCTCTGCCCAGACCCGCCAGGGGGGAGGCCCCCCCTGGACCCGGCACAACTTAAGTGTTGGTTTTCAAGGGCGAGCTTTTGGCGGGCCCCGCTTCCAGGCATGAGGGGCAGAGCCCCTGGCCTTGCCTGCTGAACCGGTCATCGCATTTGGCCCTTGGCATCAGTGCATTGCACGCTTTCAGGGCCCACGACGCCGGCACGCCGCTGCGGCGGCGCACCAGGTCGAGGCCCTGGCGCGCGGGTCCCATGTCCTCGACAGGTCCGGCGCGCCGATGCGAACTTCGCGCGCAGCGAGGCGACACGGTCCATCCGTGACGCGGGGCTCCGCTCCGGTTGCGCGCGTGCCACTATGGCGGTCGTCATGCACACCACGCGCTTCGCCCCGAGCCCGACCGGCGCCCTGCATCTCGGTCATGTCCACGCGGCCCTGTTCGCACACGCTCTCGCGGGACCCGGTCGGTTCCTGCTGCGCATCGAGGACATCGATCCCGTGCGCTGCCGCGTGGAGCATGAGGCGGCGATCACGGCGGACCTGCGCTGGCTCAGCCTGGACTGGCGGCATCCGGTGCGACGCCAGTCGGAGCATCTTGGTGCATACCGCGCCGTGCTCGATGCGCTCACGGCGCGCGGGCTGCTCTACCCGTGCTTCTGCACCCGGGCGGAGATCGCCGCGGCGCAGGGCGAGACCGCATCGCCGGCCTGGGGCGATGCTATCCTGCACGCGCCGCATGGGGAGGAGTGCGTCTATCCCGGCACCTGCCGCCGTCTCGATCCGGGGGTGCGGCGCGACCGCCTGGCGCGCGGCGCGGTCCATGCGCTGCGTCTCGACATGGCGGCGGCGCTGCACGTCCTGCCGCGCCGGCTGGACCGCAGCGAGCGTGGCGAGGGCAGGGTCGAGTGCCACCCGGCGCGGTTCGGCGACGTGGTGCTGGGACGGCGCGACGTGCCGGCGTCCTATCACCTGTGCGTCACCCACGACGACGCCCTCCAGGGTGTCGATCTGGTGACACGCGCGGTCGACCTGCGTCCGGCCGCGGACCTGCACCGGCTGCTGCAGTCGCTGATGGGCTGGCCGGAGCCGGACTACGCGCACCACGCCCTGGTGCGCGATGTCATGGGCCGACGCTTGTCGAAGCGTGCTGGGGCGCCGACGGTCGCCTCGCTGCGGGACGCAGGTGCCACGCCGGACGCCGTGCGCGCCATGGCTGGGATGGGCGCGCTGCGGGCGTCGAGCGGAGCGTGATGCCAGAGGCCAAATGCGATGACCGGTTCAGCAGGCAAGGCCAGGGGCTCTGCCCCCATGCTTGAGGACGGGGGACCCTGCCAAAGGTTCGCCTTTGGAATCCAACACTTAGAGCACATTCGCTTCTGATTGAAACGGAATGGGAGCTTCCGGTGTGGCGATTTTTCTGGAGCAACTACCTGACCGCAGCCAGGTATGTTGCTTCAACTTGACCCCAACGTGCTCTAAGTTGTGCCGGGTCCAGGGGCGGCTCGCCCCCGCCTTGAAGCAGGGGCGGGTCTGGGCAGAGCCCAGCCTTGCTTGCTCCACCGGTCATGCATCAGGGCATCTGGCATGAGGCAGGCTCTGCCTCTGGGCTCCGCTCAAGGCTCGCCCGAAGAATCCACCTGTTCAAGGGAGGGGGCTCCAAAGGTCTCGGGCCTCTGGCGGGTCTGCGCGTAGCTGGCCGCAGGGTCAGCCAACCTGTCCGGGCTGGAAGGGCCGGCGGAAGAGGAGCCCGGTCTTGCCTGATCCAGGTCGGCCTTCTCTGCAGAGACACTCGGCCGCAGTCCCGATCCAGCCGTCTCCGCGCCGCGTCGTGCCGCGAGCCAGCCCAACGGGATGGCCACTGAGCCGATCGCCGGCTGGAACAAATGGCGCGTGGTCTTGCGCGGCAGCAGCAGGCCGGAGCGGGCTCGCGAGAGCATGATGGCGGAGCTCCAGGTCTCGCCCTTGCGCCACGCTTGCAGCAGCACCCCAGCATCCTCGTAGGACAGCAGCACGGCCGGAAGCACGGACAGCCCGAGCGACTGCGCGGCCCGGAAGCGGTGATGGCCGTCCATGACCATCAGGCTGTCCCGCTCGATCACGAGCGGCGCTGTCCAGACCCCCAGGCGCCTGACATGGCGTGCCAGCCTCAGGGCGCGGCGCCCGTCATGCTCCTCGTGCGGCAGGAGTCGCCCGACCGGCACGGCGGAAACCACGCGCCCCGTGGATGTCACGGGGAACGGCGCGTACGCAAGGAACGTCATTTCACGTCATTCCGCTGCCGGATGATCCGGCCGGGGCAGCGCGGCGAAATGGTCCAGAACCAGCGCCAGCTTGGCGAACACGAGCGACAGCGCGGCGCCGTCGTCGTCCTCCCCGAGCTGCGCCGCGCCGAGCGCCAGCCTGAGTCCGCCGAACGGTCCATCAGGACCGTGTCCCAGCCAGACCGGCTGACCGATCCGGCAGAGCGACGCCGCGATGCGCTTCCAGCAGGCGGTGGCGCCGATCCCTTTGCCCGTCGACGGAGCCCCCGCGGGGCGGACGGCATCGCCGAGGTCCCGGTCGAGCCAGAAATGCACCAGGGCAAGCTCGTCCAGCCGCATCAGCCGCGCCGCGTGCGGCGCGTGCACGGTGAACAGGAAGATGCTGCGCGCGCCGAGGCCGTCCGGCGCGTTCCCGCCCGCCGGCACCAGCGACAGGCGGGGATCGGCGCGGACGTGATCCTCGATCCTGCGGCCATGCTCGCGCAGCCTGGCCTCGACCTGCGCGGCGTCGCAGCGGCGGAACGCGTCCATCTCGCGCAGCGACACGATCCAGCGCAGCAGCAAACCGGCGTGCCATTCCGCCCGGGCCGGGTCGGACGACAGCCCCGCCGCGTAGGCGTCCAGCCCAGGCATCAGCGGCGTCGTGGCGGCGAGCGCGCGGGCCTGTGCCACCGGCAGCAGCAGAGCGCCGCAGAATCCCGGCCCGCCGAAGAACTTCGACCCTGTCAGGATCACCCACCAGCCCGCATCCAGGCTTCGCCTCACCTCGGCCGCCTCCAGGCGGGCCTGGCTGGCGTCCACGACGATCGTGAGCCTCTCGCCGAACCGCTCGCTCCAGCGCAGGCAGGCGCCAGGGCTCGGGACGCTCAGCCCGGTCTTGGAGCAGTCGACCCGATGCAGGATGACGTGATCGACCGCGCAACACCGTTCCAGCGCCTGCTCGAACGCGTCGTCGATCCGGTCAGGCGCCCGCGCCAGGCCCGAGGAGTCGCGGAGCGTCACGGTCTCGACCCTGATCCCCGCGGGACAGCCCGCCACTGGCTCACCCCTCGTCACCGCCTTGCCGGCGCCTGTGATGGCGGCGAAGTGCCGTCCCCGGGCCGCCGCGGGCACGCCGCTGCCGGTCTCTGCGGGATCGACCAGCAGGCTGGTGATCGCGGGCGCGTTCGGCCATTGCCCAGGGCTGGAGACTGCCTCCGGCCGACGCCGCAGCCTTGCGACCACGATCGCTGTAGCAAGCAGAGCGGCGTCGGTGCCGGACGGGACGATGAGGGCCGAGGCCAGGCCGTGGGCACCGTAATGGTCGAGGATGCGCGATGCAGTGTCCCTGAACCCCGTGTCCAGGGCGGTGCGGCAGCCGGCCTGCAGCGCGTTCCCGAGCAGGTCGCGCCGAGCCGCCTCCGCCGCCGCCAGCCCTGCCACGGACACGGAGGACGCCGTGCAGGAGGAGAACGCCACCGCGCCGGAGCGCGGATGCGGCGCACAGCCGTAGCGGTTCAGTCCGGTGGCCGGGTCCAGGGTCAGGCGCTCGTCGCCACCGCCTGCGAGCAGGCTCTCGGCCGATTCCGCTAGCTCCCAGCCCCGTGTCACGGCGGCCATCGCCTCCGGGCCTGGTGCCGTCCCGCACAGTGCCAGCGCGCAGCGGCCCAGGAGGTCGGGCGAGGGCAGCGATCCGCTCAGCGCCGCGAACGGCCACAGCGCCGGGGGCAGGGCTGTGTCGAGCGGCAGGCCGGCGGCGGCCGTGGTCGCCATCGTGCCCGCATTCCGCGCGGCCAGGATCGCGGCAGCCGAGGCAGGAATGTGGCAGTGCGTCAGGCGCTGCCGCTCGTCGCGGAAACGCTCCAGAATCCTCGCGGCCCGGTCCGGTTCGCAGGCGGCCCCAGGGACCGGTGCCTGAACCGGATCATGGAGCCCTTCCATCGCCTGGAACCCTTCGGTCACGCAACAGCTTGTGCCCCGGGGGCCGGACGCTTTGCAAGGCCGTGCCCTGGCAGAACCCGCCGCGCAGAACTTCCGCGGAAACAGCCGAGGGCCTTCGGTGCTGCGCCGTTGTCCTAGGTCGTGCGCAGCCCCGTGCGTGCCGCGGGTGCCCACCGCACCCGCCGGCCCAGCAGCGTGGCCCAGCCCAGTGCCGCCCCGAGATGGCGCAGGATCTGGAAGGTGAACGGCTCCACCACCGCCACGGCGATCGTCAGGACCAGGCCGGGGCCGCGGTCGCCCGACCAGCGGCGGTAGATGTGCAGCGACCACAGGTTGAACGACAGGTCGATGGCGATCTTGGCCGCGACCACCTCGGCGATCGGCACCGCCACCGCGCGCCCGGTCGCCGTCCAGCCAAGCAGCAGCCCCACGCCGAGCAGGCCGTAGATCGGCTGGAACGTGTCCAGCGCCTTGACCGGCAGCATCATCAGGCCGAGCCGTCCGTGCCTGCGGCTGCCGACCATGTGGCGATACCAGAACTGGGTCTGCAGGAAGCCGCCGAACCAGCGGCGGCGCTGGCGCAGGAAGCTGCCCGGCGTGCCGGGCGCCTCCGTGCGGGCCAGCGCGCCGCCGATCACCGCGGTGTGGCAGGGCTGGCCGGTTCGCACGGCGTGGTCGCGCAGGCGGTGGGTCAGCTCGTAGTCCTCGACCAGGCAGTCCGGGTCGAAGCCGCCCACCGCCAGCAGCGCGTCGCGCCGGTAGCAGGCGAACGCCCCGGAGATCAGCAGCAGGCCGTCCGCCCGCGTCCAGGCGGCGCGCGAGAGGAAGTTGCGGACGTACTCGCAGCGCTGGAAGCCCTGCAGCACCCGCGCCGCGATGCCCTCGCCGCATTCCGGCGACAGCACGCCGGTGGCCGCGACCAGCGACGGATCGGCCGCAAAGGCGCGCCGCATCGTCGCCAGCGCGTCGCGGTCGAGCAGCGTGTCCGCATCCACCGTGAGCACCAGCGGGGGCCGGACCAGCAGCAGCGCCGCGTTGAGCGCCGCCGCCTTGCCGCCTGGCGGCAGGCGCAGCCAGCCCAGCCCGGGGTGGGTGACGCTCTGCGTCATGCGGCCCAGCGCCGGCGTCGCCAGGCCGTAGCGGCGCGCCAGCAGCTCCGCCGTGCCGTCCACCGACCCGTCATCGGCGACGATGATCTGTGCGGGCGGCTCGCTCTGCGCCATCAGCGCGGCCAGCGTCGCCGGCAGCACGGCCGCCTCGTTGCGGGCTGCGACGATGACGCAGGCTGCCGCGGCGCGGGGCGCGGCTGCCTGCGGGGCCGGACCCGCCGGAGTCCGGTCCGCGGCGTCGCGGCCCAGCGTCCGGGTCTGCCAGAGCACGAAGCCGATCAGCATCGTGTCGTAGGCGACATAGGCCAGGCCCGCCGACCAGGCGAACAGCCCGCCACCGCCGAACGCGCGGGCGAACAGCACCAGCCACAGCGCCAGCACCCCGCCATGGATCGCGTGGCTGGCCCAGGGCGTGGGCGGCGGGTCGAAGCGGGGCGAGGCGGCGTGGCGTCGCAGCCGCAGGGTGTCGCTGGTCATGCAGGGCTCCAGGCCGCCGATGCGGCGCCGACCGGTGGCGGCACGCCTGGCCGAAGGCGCATATGGTGGCAGCGGCTCTAAATCTTGACTTGTAAGCGAAGCAAGGCTGGGCTCTCCCTCCGCCTGCCATTCCAACGGCCCAAGAGAGCCGCCGGAACCTTTGGCAGGCTACGCCCAGACCCGCCAGGGGCGAGCCGCCCCT